>DATGNG010000197.1:0-3898 GCA_035306865.1 Sphingobacteriaceae bacterium | reverse complement strand
TGACTCTATGTATCTGCACCTCTTCAGGTGCGGTAACCAGAATATTAACATCATTATGCTTATAGGAACCGCTCTCAAACAATAAAGCTGCTTCCTTTAAAGTGTATGTGGCGTCTTGTGATTCCGCCCAATCCACAGCTGCCTGAATTGCCACCGGATGGACTAAACTATTCAGCTTCTGCAACATTGACTCATCCTTAAAGACCAAATTGGCCAAGTAGGATCGGTCCAATACACCTTGTTCATTATAAGCCTGTTCCCCAAACAGCCTTTTGATACCCTCAATCAATTCCGGATTGGTCTGCATCAGAATTTTGGTTTCCTGATCTGCATCAAATACCGGCACCCCCAAGACTTTAAAAGTCTGGCAAATGGTGGTTTTTCCACTTCCTATTCCTCCGGTGATGCCTACCTTTAAGCCCATAATCCTGATCCTAATCTTTCAAAATAAATTATCTGTTGACAAAAAAATCAACATTTTGAGGCTCAATCCTAACAAGTTTACAATATTCCGGCATATCCAAAATTTGAACCGGCAAAGTCATCCTTGACCCCTCACGCCAATCATTCATATCGACAATCGCCCTAAAGCTTTCCGACCCTATATGTGCATAATCCTGCAAAGAAACCAACACGGTCAACTTCACTTTACCCGGGAGAAGCCGGATTGCCCGAAAGGATTCATCGTTAATGACAGCAATTGGAACCTCAATCTCCTTTTCAGTCATTTCCCCAACCGGAACAGTCACGTTCACCCGTGTTGGAGTCACATGAAGGTTTTGTGGTTGTCGGCTATTCAGGTAAACCGTCTTTGAAACAGGAACATTTAACCCATCAAGCCGAAGCGTGTCGGTTTCCCAATACTGAATACCCAAAATTTCCTCCCTTGGGCCACTGACCAACACATACTCTGGAGAAACCTCTATGGGGCCTACCAAACCGAATTGCCTTGCAAAGCGCAAATCATGCACTACGTGTACAGGAACTCTCTTTTCTGTTTGGGCCGAAAAATCAAAAAACAAGGTGTCAGGAGAAACTGACACCACCCGTTGATTACTTGGAAACTGCCTGTTAATAAACCCAATCTGGTTTGCAAATGAAATAAAATCCCGGTTCTGAAGACCGCTCAGGTCCACCTGGACTAAACGTTCTTCCTGCGCCAGTGATGTAAACAACAATTGCCATCCCGTGGCCTCAATCCTCACCGTAGCAGAATCGGGCTGCATGGACAAAAAGGCTTTATTAGCAGGGAAATTAATATATTCCAAACCCACATCTTTGCTATATATGTATTTATTGGAGACTGCAAATAGTACCCAGGCAATAAAAGAAAACAATACACACTTTATGAAAATGCTAAGTTTTCTTCGCTGGCTTTTATTTAGTCGAAATACTAACATAGCAAAAAAGCTATGGAATCATTATTTCGCTGGTTGATTCAGCGCTTTTGAGGCATCCAGTGCAACAGCTGTTTTATCGAATCGGATTTTGGTGCCTCCACCAACATCAACCAGAAATGTGGTGTCAGAAACCTCCACAATACGGCCATGTATCCCAGCATTGGTAACGATCTTATCATTCACACCGAGTTCCTGAATATATTTCTTGTGATCCTTTGCCTTGCGCATCTGAGGTCTGATCATAAAAAAATAAAAGACCACAATGATCAAAATCATGGGCAAAAACGCGCCTAAACCTCCTCCTGGAGCAGCTTGCAATAAAATAGTTGACATCATATAAAGCTAAAGTGTTAAAAATTTACGATTTGGGTGTGACTTCTCCACGGAGGTGCAGCAAAGTAACTTTTGCAGCCCCATTACTCAAAACAGAAATCACCTTATGTTGTTGTCCCACCTGACCATTGCTATCAAATACAACTTTGACAGTACCTTCCTGTCCAGGTATAACCGGATGCGTAGAGTACTCTGGTGTGGTACATCCGCAGGATGCAGAAACTTGCGAAATAATCAGTGGAGCTTCTCCAGTATTGATAAACGTGAACACATGTTCTACCCTTGTACCTTCTGTCACTTTACCAAAATCATAGGAATCGCTTTCCAAATCCAATACCCCTACCGACCCACCGGAAACTGTCTCCTCAGCATTACCTGTGTCCATAATTTCAACTGTCCCAACACCTTCACTCGTATTTTCCTCTGTGGAGCTCCCGCAGGAAGCCAATAGCAGCATTGCTGACACAATGACGCCACCGCCAAATAAATATCGGAGGTCAACCATTTTTATATTTTTCATTTCAATCTTCATTACCCTTTAATAAAATCAATCACTAAACCATCATTCAACCCCTACCCCACCATTCCCCGTTCATTCTTCCTGATCCGTCCCGATTTTTGCAAATCTATCAACACCTTATCTAAAATCCCATTAATAAAGGTATTACTTTTCGGAGTGCTGAACTCCTTAGCAATATCTATATACTCATTCATGGTCACTTTCACGGGAATGGAAGGGAAATTCAACAACTCACAAATCGCCATACGCATCAACAAAACATCCAGCAAAGCGATCCTTTCAGTCTCCCAATTCTGAGTCTTTTCAGTGATTAAATTAAGGTAATCATCCTGAAAGCGAATATTGTGCGTCAATAATTCCAATGCAAAAATCCTATCCTCCTGCCAATTGGGGCTTAATGGTGCCAATTTATTCTTACTTGGCACTTCATAGCTAAAATTTTTGAGTGTCTTGGCAAACATGGCCTGCAATATCTCCTTATCAATTGGCCAATTTATGAATTTTTCTTCAAAAGCCTGGTCAACAACAGGTAAGGTAAGTATTATCTTCCTGAAAATAAATTTGATAATATCCTTTTCTACTGCTATGGAACGATCCTCCTGGATAAGATATTCTTTATACTCAGGTTTGGTTTTGAGTTGATTGAATACACTTTTTGCAATTTCCGGATCAAATGACCAGGAAATTTTATACTTTTTCACTCCCTCCTGATACGCTTCGTTTCTGCGGAGCATCTCAATAAAAGTATTGGAAACCAGCTTAGTATTTACCTGAAGGTCATCCTCATTGGGAATATATTTGTTTGCCCGCTCCTCGGCATCAATAGTCGCAAAATCAGCAACCTCCTCCAAAAGATTCAGGGCCCACAAATACATAGTGTAAACCTGTTCTATACTGGACAGCAAGCTTTTTTCAAATTTTCCGACTTCCTTAATTTCGCTGGACTCATAGGCATATAAGGTTTGTAATACCCTGACTCTCAGATGTCTTCTATTGAGCATATTTAAAAGAACGTTTAAACATTTGCAAATATACATATTTGCCCGATCAAGCTGCCATAAATTTGTGTAATTTTGCCTCCAGCGATGAAACACCTTGCACATCTCAATAAATACTTTTATAAGTACCGTTGGCGGATGATTCCGGGTGTCATCTTTGTGATTATTTCAAACTTTTTTGGTGTAATCCCAGCACAAGTCATCCGCTTGGCTTTTGACCTGGTGAATGAAAACATCAGCCTTTACAGATTGTTTGAAGGATTCGATCGCCAAACCATTATTTATGACTTGTTCTCCTACAGTCTGTTTCTTTTTGGAGTACTGGTGTTGGCGCTATCCTTGATCCGGGGAATATTTTTATTCATGATGCGCCAAACGCTGATCCTTACCTCAAGGCACATTGAATATGACCTGAAAAATGAAATTTATGCCCATTACCAACGCTTGGATGCCGCATTTTACCGCCGAAACAATACCGGGGATTTAATGAATAGGGTGACCGAGGACGTCAATAGGGTGAGGTCATACCTGGGTCCGGCTATCATGTATTCGATCAATACCTTGGTTTTATCCATTATGGTAATCACTGCTATGTTTAGCGTCAATCCACAATTGGCCATGTACGCACTTTTACCAATCCCATTTTT
>DATGNG010000196.1:0-8499 GCA_035306865.1 Sphingobacteriaceae bacterium | reverse complement strand
ATCACATCCTTAATCTGGATAGCAGCCTGAGACCTTGCTTCACTTTTTAGGTTCTCAATCAACTGTTCCTTTGCCTCGTCCGCTGAAAGACCCGCTATGGTTTCAAGTTGCTTGACATGCTGTGCTTTCAACTGATCGACTTCTTCCTGCTTTCTTTCGGTAATTTCGGTCAGTCTTTCCAGGTTCTTTGATTTATTCTCAAATTCCTGCCTTTCCCTATTTACATTTTCCAGCTTCTGATTTAGTGAGTGTTCTTTTTGTTTGAGGCTATTTTCACGTTGATTAATTGTGCTATTACGTTGATTTACCTCTTTTTCATGCTCCGCTTTCAACTGCAGAAATTTTTCCTTGGCTTCCAGCATGCGCTGCTTTTTCAAATGCTCTGCCGTGCTTTCCGCTTCTTTTAGAATCTGCTTTGCTTTTTGACGTGAAGCTATCTCTTGCTTTTTGAATACCTGTCGAAGTAAATAGCGGCCGATCACCACACCGATGATCAAAGCCCCGATAATATAAACTATAGTAAGGTTGTCCATTGATTATTCTACTTTATGTGCTATTGTCTGTTTAAGTTGTAAACTATCTTCTTTCCAAAATTTTATATAAAAAAACCGCAATTAAATTGAACAGGTTTCATGTATTATAAACTTCTATAGACACGATTTGCGTATTGATCATGGTCAGGTGGACAAAGCCAGATGACCTACACCTTATTTACGCTGTGATATTGAAGCGTTAAGTTTAAAATAGTGAAACCCGAATTTAACTGCGGTAAATTCGTATTATAACTTGTTATGCCAATATTCCATTAAACAAGAATCATCAACCTTTCAAAAAATCCTCCAACAACTGATCCAGTTCACTCACCCTGTCCGCGATTTCCTGCCCGTCATCTCCGGATTTCCGCTCTGCTTTGATCATTCCCGTTGCATAATGCAAGACACACATGGAAAGTAAATCCTGTTTGTCCCGGACCGCATAATTTTCCTGAAACTCTTTGATCCTGTCGTTTATCAATTTTGCCGCCAGCCTTATTATTTCTTCCTCCTCCACCGCTACCCTCAAAGGATAAATCCGGTCAGCAATATTTATTTTGATGGAAATTTCTCCCATACCAAGTTATTCACCTCAATAATTCAATACATCTATCTATTTCTCGCACAAAATCGTTAATTTTTCGTTTTGTGTCAAGTATTTTTTCATTTATTGTTTCGTCAGCACTTTCACTTACCGCTTCATTACTTTCCAGGGTCCGTGCCACAGCCAGCGCTTTTACCTTCTCTTCCAGCTGCTGAGTTTTATGCCTGCTGGCTTCCAATGCGGTGGTCAATGATTGGTTCTCAAGCTTCAGATTGTCATTTTCCTTCTTTAGAAAATTGTACTGTTCCAAAATACGCATGGTATTTTGGGTAATGACCTTTAGCTTGCCAGTGACTGATGACATAAGATATTGCAATTATTTACAACCATCAACTGCGCACTGTTGCGCCTGTTTCCTTTTCAAAGTTAGTAATTAATTTTTTAACAATGGCATCGATGCGCTTATCGTCCAGCGTTTTTTCTTCATCCTGCAATAAGAAGCTCAGCGCATAAGACTTCTTTCCTGCAGGCAGCTTATCCCCCTTATAAACATCAAAAACAGACACTCCTTTAAGAAATTTACGCTCCGAATGCAGTGCAACCCGCTTCAATTGCTCAAAGTTTATTTGATCGTCCAACAAAAGAGCCAAATCCCGTCTGACCGATGGAAACTTGGAAATTTCCTTATAAACAACACTTTGAGTACGAATTAACTTTAGGATCCTATCCCAATCGAAATCTGCAAAAAATACCGTACCATTTACATCCGCTTTTTTCAAGCCAGCTTCACCTATTGCTCCAAAGGAGACAATTGTATGCTGATTTTTTTCATATTTCAAACCATATGATAGAAACTTATCCTCTGCATCCGATACCGTGAAATCGGATATGCCCAACTTTTGCAAAATAGTGTCCACAACCGCTTTCAGGTGGTAAAAGGACGCAGGTTCATTAGGTTTACTCCAGTGACCGTATTCCTGACTACCTGCCAGGGCCAAGGACAGATGGTATCGCTCCCTGTAATTTTCTCCATCAAGATGATACGACTTTCCAAACTCAAACAACTTTAGATCTGGCTGTTTACGTTTCTGGTTGTATTCGATCGATTCAAGCGTAGAAAACAACAGATTCTGACGCATGGTATCCAAGTCCGAGCTCAATGGATTGAAGATCCGAACTGCAGTATCCGGATCCGTTACCGTATCCAGATGAGTCAGGGAATTATTCATAATTTCCAGAAACCCGTTGGCCACCAAAAGGTCGGCAATCTGATTGCCAACCAGCTCTCTGTCGGGCTTTGGAGAAGGATTGAGGGAGGCTTTCAACTGGGTGCCAATCTCAATATTATTATAACCATAGATTCGGAGAACCTCTTCGACGACATCTACTTCCCGGGTCACATCTACTTTGAAAGGAGGTACAGACACCTGTAATGTATGCTCATCCTCTTCTATGATCTCAATTCCAAGCGCCAGGATGATTCTGCGTATTTCTTTCTGGGGTATAGCTTTGCCGATAAGGTTCTGTACCCGGGCATAATTTACCTCAAATTGGAAAGGTGAAACAGGTTCGGGATAAATATCCGAAACGGTGGTTACCTGTCGGCCTCCGGCAACTTCATGTATCAATTGTACCGCATACTTCAGGGCGATCACCGGCATATCAGGATCCGTCCCTCTTTCAAACCTAAACGAGGCATCAGTTTTCAAGCCATGTCTTTTGGATGTTTTGCGAATTGAAACCGCATCAAAATAGGCACTTTCCAAAAACACGGATGTAGTACTCCGCGTAACACCAGAATCCATTCCTCCGAAAACCCCTGCCAAACACATGGGGCTTTCTGCATCGCAGATCATCAGATCGCCGGGATCTAATTTTCGCTCAACACCATCGAGGGTGAGGAAATTTTCTTCAGGATGGGCTTGACGAACCACCACTTTATTTCCTTTTATCCGTGCAGCATCAAATGCGTGAAGCGGCTGTCCCAATCCATGCAAAACATAGTTGGTGACATCTACCACATTATTTATGGGCCGAAGTCCGATTGCATTCAATTTCTCTTTCAGCCAATCTGGAGATTCGGCCACTTGAATACCCTCGATGAGGCAGGATACATATCTTTTGGAAGCCCGGCTTTGGACCTCCACCGGATAAGCTGGAGCCAAGTGACTCTCATCTTTGCTTATCAATTCCGGCAAGCGAAACGATTTTCCCAAAAAAGCAGCAATATCCCGTGCCACACCCAAATGGGAGGCCGCATCTGCCCTATTGGGGGTCAAACCAATTTCAAAAACATAATCATCCTGCAAGCCAAAATAGTCTTTTGCAGGCTGGCCAACCACAACTGATTCAGGCAGGACCATGATCCCGTCATGGGACTCCCCCAAACCGATTTCATCCTCGGCACAAATCATTCCCAAAGACACCTCGCCTCGAATTTTAGATTTGTTGATCTTAAAAGAGTCTCCCTTAGTAGGATATAGCGTGCTGCCCACCATGGCCACAATCACTTTTTGACCACTTGTGACATTAGGTGCGCCACAGACAATCTGCAAATTTTCACCAACACCCACATCCACAGTCGTTACCTTCAGACGATCGGCGTTGGGATGCTGCACACATGACTTCACCTCACCGATCACCAGGCCTTCCAGACCACCTGGAACCGACTGAACCAAATCAAGGGATTCTACTTCCAGACCTATATCAGTCAAAATCAGTGAAAGCTCCTGCGGTGTACGGTCCAGATCAATAAATTGTTTAAGCCAGTTATATGAAATTTTCATGTTTCTATCTTTTGTGCAAAGATAGAATTTTTATCTAATCGATAAGGCCTTCGTCACGAAAACTCAGGTAACCTTGCCCCCCAAAAATCAAATGATCCTGCACGCAAATATCAAAAACCTCAGTAGCTGCAATCAATTTATCGGTCAAATAAATATCCGCCCTACTTGCCTTGAGCGCACCGGAAGGATGATTATGTGTAATAATTATACTACTTGCTCTACAATCAAGTGCATGCCACAATACCACTTTGACATCCATGGGTGTAAATGTCGCACCCCCCTTACCTATCAGTTCCTTTTTTATCAATCGGGATCCGGCATCCAGAAAGAGAACCCAGGATTCTTCATGTAGCAAATCCATATAAACGTGTTTGAGGTATTCGAATACTTTCAGGCTGCTGTCCAGCAGTGGTCTTTGCTTTATTTTTTGCTCTTTCCTTCTGCGGCCAAGCTCCAGGGCAGCAATAATCCGGACGGCTTTGGCTTGTCCCATTCCCTTGAATTCACAAAGATCATGAATATCCATTTTCGCCAATAAATTCATATCCTGATCCACCTTATTCCATATTTTCCGACATAGTTCAAGCGCAGATTCGTTTTGGGAACCACTGCCTACCAAAATTGCCAACAATTCAGCCTCGCTAAGAGCTCTTCGGCCCTGCTCAATCATCCTTTCTCTGGGTCGGTCCTGGACATCCCAGGTATTCATTGCCCTATACTTATTCATATCAAAACAATTTATAAAACAAATATACATTTTTATTCTCTATACTCAAATTTATTTCTTTAAAACAAATTTTTACTGTGGTTTTTATAGTGAAAATAGAGGTGTTTGGTCTTTTTATTTTATCCCTGAAATCATATCTTTGCAATCCCGGTATTGGATTTGAGAATAATTATATCCGTTGGATCGATACAAGATTGAAACACATTCAAATTGAAATAAATGAGTAAAGCGATATTAAAAACAGAAAAAGGGGACATGACCATCCAATTTTACGATGCAGATACCCCGGGAACCGTTGAAAACTTTTTGAAGCTGGCCAAATCCGGGTATTATGACGGCATAACATTCCATCGTGTCATTCCGGATTTTGTTGTTCAGGGTGGCGACCCTACAGGAACTGGAGCCGGTGGACCAGGGTATGAGATCAAGTGCGAGCTGGATGGAGACAATCAATATCATGATAGAGGAGTCCTTTCCATGGCACATCGCGGGAGGGATACCGGTGGGTCTCAATTCTTTATTTGCCACAGCCGTACCAACACTGCCCATCTTGACAGGCATCATACCTGTTTTGGTAAAGTAGTAGAAAATGTTGATGTCATTGATGACATCAGAGAGGGAGATAAAATTTTAGGAATCGAAATAATTGAAGAATGAATTTAAGAGGATTAGTTGCTGTAACCGGAAAGCCCGGACTTTTCAAATTGATCGGGCAGAATAAAAATGGGTTTGTAATTGAAAGCCTGGATCAACAACCAGTAAGGCTAATTGTAAACATTTCTACTACCAAAATGGCTACACTGGAAGACATTACTATATTTGGAGAGGATGACGAAATCAGACTGATTGAAGTCCTGAAAAAAATGAAGGAAAGTAGTGATTCTATTCCTGAAGCCAAATCGGACGGCATGGTGCTTCGAAATTTTTTCAGGGAAGTTGCGCCAGACCATGAAGAGTCGCGGGTTTATACTTCCGACATCAAAAAAATAATCACCTGGTACAATATCATCAAAGAGTTACCCTTGTTTGATGAACCAGAACCAGAACCCCTACAGGCTGAAGAATAACACCTGAGTTCAGCTCAGCTGCCAACGGTAAGTAGGTCACCTATAAAAAATAAATGATAGCGAAGGCCAGTGCCAAACCGATCAAAGTCATGATCCAAAAGAGCCGGCTTTCGCTACCAGTATCAGCTCCTCTGTATTGGTATCTACGTTTTTGGGGTAATTTCATCTTTTTTTCTCCTTACAAAAATAAAAACTCTTCGTTCTGTTCGTGCATTCCCTTTCAATAAGGATGCACAATATAAGTAATTTCCATAAATCGAAGCCCGTTCATCTATTCATGATGGTAGGGTTCCCCTCTTTGGATGGAAAAAGCCCTATAAAGCTGTTCCACAAAAAATAAGCGCACCATTTGATGAGAAAACGTCATTTTAGAAAGAGATAATTGTTTTTGGGCACGAAGATAAAGCGATTCATCAAATCCGTACGGCCCGCCAATCACAAATACAAGCTGCTGCACACTGGCCAGCGCCCGCTTATTCAGGTATTCCGCAAAATCCACCGACCTCATTTGCTCTCCCTTTTCATCAAGTAGAACAACTGTGTCGCCCGGCAACACTTGCTTTAAAATCGCTTTGGCTTCCTGTAATCGTTGATCTGGAACGGATAGATTTTTGGAGTTTTTGATATCAGGCAGAATGGTAAAGCGAAAATTGATATAATGCTTCAATCTGGAGATGTATTTCTCCAGACCCTGGTTGAGGTACGCTTCGTCTGTCTTGCCAATACATATCAGGTGTATCTTCATCTGTTCAGGATCTGATCAATATTCCTCCAACATTTTTCTATATCGTTTTGATGGAGGCAATTTAGCCATTCTGCCCGAATATCAGATACCAATAATAACATTGGCATCTTCTTTGTATCTTTTACGCAATAAAATAAAATCAAAAGAGAAAACCCCATGAGAAAAAATTTAACGTTAGCGACGGTGCTGGCTTTATTTTCTGTGACCATTGTGTCAGCACAGGAAGAGACCGTAACAGAAAAAAATTGGAAAATTTCCGGTGAGAATACCTTTATGGTCAATCAGAGCTCGTTTTCAAACTGGTCTGCCGGTGGAATCAATTCCTTCGCTGCCAACCTGCTGTTCAATTACAATTTCAATTACCAAAAAGAGAATTGGAACTGGGACAACAAGGTCATTGCCGGTTATGGGCAATCGAAACAGAAAACACTGGGCTGGCGGAAAAACGACGATCAGCTTCATCTCAACAGCTTATTAGGCTACAAAGCGGCGGAAAAGTGGCTCTATACCTTTTTTGCAAATTTCAACACCCAGTTTACCAATGGGTACCAATATGACAATAACAACAACCGGACGGTCATTTCCGGTGCCTTTGCCCCCGCCTACCTCAGCTTCGGACCGGGTATTGCATTCAAGGAGTCGGACAATCTGCGGTTCAATCTATCTCCTGCATCTGCCAGACTGATCATTGTAAGAGATGAGGCCCTCTCGGCAGCAGGTGCTTTTGGTGTGGATCCCGGCAAAAAGCTCCGTACGGAGTTCGGTGCTTCCTTCGATGCCTATTATAAGGCAGAGCTGATGAAAAATATTAGTATTGAAAATTCATTGAAGTTATTTTCCAATTACCTGGAGGATCCGCAGAATGTGGACATGGACTATACGCTGAACCTGTTCCTGAAAGTCAACGAATACATATCTGTCAATGGGGCATTGCAATTGATTTATGATGATAACACCCTGATTCCCAGAGAAGGGAATGACGGAAGTATCATTCCCGGATCCGAAAGGCCTGCATTGCAGGTACGCCAGGCATTCGGGGTAGGCCTGACCTATAAATTCTGACGATTATTTATTCCTGACAAGATAATTTATTCCTGACAAGATTTACTCCTGGCGGAGAATGACAAACACGTCTTCTCCGTCTTTTTTCATCTGGTACTTCTCGCGTGCGAGGCGTTCTATTTCTACGGTACTTTCCTCCAGATCCACAATATTTTGGCTGATCCTGTTGATTTCACTTTCGTAAAATGCCTTTTCCTGTCTCAAGGATTTTAATTGACTGTAATAATCGAATTGGGTCGAGATATCATGTCGGTCAAAAAACAACATCCATACAACAAAGATACACCCTGCTATAAAATATCTATTCTTTATGATTGAAAACAATCGGTTCACGGATCAAATATATAACATTACCCACAATAAAAAAAAGAGCCCATAAAAAAAGAGGTTTTTGTGGAATTTCAAATCCTCAAATTCATGCAAATTTGGGGATTAGTGTTTCAGCGAAAACACACTTCCGAGAAATGAATTCATTTCTCGGAAGTGGTATTTTTAGATAGTATGTATGTGTTTTTGCGGAATTAAAAATCCCTCTCAATTCTGCCCAAAACCCCAATCAATACCTTTCAAGACAGCAGGTACACCTGATTCGATCCAAGGTGCTGCCGGCTTTCCTTTCAGGAAGTGATCAAAGAATTGTTGTTGTCTGCGCTGAATATCCATACGATTCTGACGCTGAATCAGGTTATGCTCGTCTCCATTATAATTGAGCATCCATACTGGTTTGCCCAATCTCCGTAATGCAGTAAACATTTCAATCCCCTGATACCAAGGCACAGCACCATCCTGGTCATTGTGCATGATAACGACCGGAGTCGTAACATTTGGCATATAGAACAATGGGGAATTCTCAATATAAAGCTCTGGATTTTCCCAAAGTGTCGCGCCGATCCGGCTTTGGGTACGCTCATACTGAAATTGTCTGTTCATACCAGACTGCCAACGAATTCCTCCATAGGCAGAAGTCATATTGACCACAGGTGCCCCAGACCATGCAGCCGCATACATATCAGTACGGGTGATCAAATGTGCTAC
>DATGNG010000195.1:0-3172 GCA_035306865.1 Sphingobacteriaceae bacterium | reverse complement strand
ATTTTTCAGATCCTCCAGGACACGGGCCAAACGCTTGACATCATGCCCATCAACCGGACCAAAATATCTAAAGTTGAGTGCTTCAAAAAGGTTACTGTGTTTCAGTAAGGTTCCTTTGATACTTTTCTCCAATTTTTTGATCATACCCAGGGCATCCGGACCAATCTCGGAGAGTTTGCCAAGCACATGCCCAATATCGTCCCTGAACCTATTCCAGGGTTTTGAAGTCGTAATACTTGTCAAATATTCTTTGAGGGCCCCAACATTGGGGTCAATAGACATGCAATTGTCGTTGAGAATGACCAAAAGGTTGGATTTTTCAATGCCGGCATGGTTCAGTGCTTCGAAAGCCAAGCCCGCCGTCATCGCACCATCGCCAATAACGGCCACATGCTGCCGATCAGCCTCACCTTTATAATGGGAAGCCACTGCCATGCCCAAAGCGGCAGAAATAGAGGTAGAGGAATGCCCCACTCCAAAGGCATCATAAGGACTTTCATCTCTTTTTGGGAACCCACTGATACCTCCAAACAAACGGTTGGTTGGGAAAACATCCCGACGACCTGTCAGAATCTTGTGCCCATAGGCCTGATGGCCCACATCCCAAACCAATTGATCATACGGGGTATTCAGCACATAATGCAGCGCAACGGTCAATTCAACCACTCCCAGACTTGCACCAAAATGGCCTCCATTCACCGACACCACATCGATAATATATTGCCGCAACTCCTTTGCCAACTCCGGCAATTCCTGCTCATTGAGTTGTTTCAGATCGTCGGGATTATTGATTTTACTGAGAATAGGTCCTTTTTCGAATTTCATAACGTTTCTCCCCAAACTGTCATGCAAAGGTAAACAAAAAAATACTTGAAATTGCTACCTTTACGGCTGCGGGATAATGCAGGAAAAAAACAAATGAACTTAAATTCTGAAAAAGCATACGAAATCAGGTTGCCCCAATTTGAGGGCCCCTTTGACTTGTTGCTTTTTTTTATTGAGCGGGATGAGTTGGATATCAATGCTATTCCGATCGCTAAGATCACTGATGATTTCCTCGACTACATTCAGGAGATGCACGCTTTGAACATTGAGGTGGCCAGTGAATTTATCTACATGGCTGCTACTTTGATGCGGATCAAGGTCAAAACACTCTTACCCAGACCTGAATTGGATGATGACGGAAATGAAATTGACCTTCAACAAAACCTGATCCAGAAGCTTTTGTTATACAAACAGTTTAAGGATATCTGTGAAAACCTAAGAAGGTTTGAGGATCTTCGCTGGCAGCATCACAAAAGGGGCAATATTGAATATGATCTAAAAAAGGCTGCTGAGTCCGCCCCGGAAGGAGAAGAATTGGCCTCCTTCGATCTTTACAAACTGATGATGGTCTATGAAAAGTTGATGCAGCAATACACCAACCGGAACAATCAATCACGCCATACCGTCATTCGGTACGGTTATACCATAGAAAAGCAAAAAGAAGCCATTATTAAATTAATATCGATCAATAAAAAGCTGGACTTTAGGAGGTTTTCGGAAACTTCTGAAAACAAAGTACAATTTGTTTATTCCTTTCTTGCCATGCTTGAAATGTTGCAGCAACAATTGCTGGATATCCAGGTTGGGATAGGCTTTAACAATTTTTGGCTGAGCGAAAAAAGGCCTGTTGGAGAACCTTCCACCGAATAATATAATTCGTTGAATAATGTAAGTCGAAAATGTGACCTCTACTTAGATGCTTTGACCGGATATTGCGCAAGTACCCCTTTTACTACTTTTGGAAGATTGTTGATGGCCTTTTCTGGACTATCCACTCTACCTGAACCCCTGGCTTGCCAGATAACCGTATTACTTTGTCTGTCTCTTGCTTCAATGATCAGGTGACCGACCCTGAAACGCTCTTCCCCAATAGGACGGTATGGAGCATAACCATATCCCCATCCCCGTGGATAATACCAACCCCAGGGTGAGTACCAACGATGGGGGCTACCATATATCTCCTGACTTCTATTGTTGACGATCACAATATAACGAAACAAAATATCTGGATTTTCTTTGGAATAAGTCATTCCTCTCGCTTCCAGCTCAGCATTTGCTGTTTCCATGATATTGGCTTTTGCAATATCATTATTGAAATAGTTTTTGGAAAGTGAATCTATCGGTGTCAACCAGCCATACGTGTTATATGCTAAAAAGTCTTGGTTCACTATCCGGGTGGTATGGTACTTTTGGCTGGAACAAGACGCTATCAGTAATACAAGAGGAATCAAATATCTTAATTTTTTCATAGCACATAATGGTTAATCACAATAAATAAAATCGCGCACACAGATACGCGACTCAATACCTTACCTGTTATTGTGTTTGACTAATTCCCCCTCTAAAGGTTTAACCCAGATTCTGCATTAGAGTTAGTGGTATGCCGGAGCTTGCATATAGTCCACAAAGTTTAACGTGTTTTGATCGATTTTTTTAGATCCTTTCCAAAAAAACAAATTCCCCAAATTTCGATGAAAATGGGGAAATTGAAATCTCAGTTATTCAGCTTCTCCTGGCCACCAAGGGCATCACTCTGCCAGGGCCAAAAGCTTTCTTGCTGACTCTCAATATGGGTGGCGACTGGAATCGTTTAAATTCGGCACGATCCACCATTCCGATAATCCTATCCACCAAACTATCATCTCCCACATCCATTTTGATGCTGTTTAGTTCCCTATTTTCTTCAATATAATCCCTTAAAATCCTATCCAGGATAGAATAATCAGGTAAGGAATCAGTATCCTTCTGATCCGGTCTCAATTCTGCAGATGGGGGTTTCTGAATAGTGTGAATGGGGACCTTCTCCCTTTCCCGGTTGAGGTAATGTGCCAATTTATAAACATCGGTCTTGAATAAATCCCCGATCACGCTCAATGAGCCGGCCATATCCCCATACAAGGTTCCGTAGCCCACAGCTGCTTCGCTTTTATTGGAGGTGTTGAGCAATACATGACCAAATTTATTGGAAAGGGCCATCAATACAATCGCTCTTGTCCTGGCCTGAATATTTTCTTCCGTGGTATCTGCTTGTGTACCTTCAAATGACTGGGCTAACACATTTAAAAAGGCCTGCGTCGGCTCATGAATGGGGATCGTCATGGATTGACAGCCATTGAATTTGACCAAA
>DATGNG010000194.1:0-5380 GCA_035306865.1 Sphingobacteriaceae bacterium | reverse complement strand
CCTGGTGAAAAAAGGATGTACACCCAATTCTTTGGCAACGGTTTGAGGAGATTTGTCCGGAAGATAATGGTACTTCAGGATCTTGGTGAAATAACCTGCCAGCGTGCCGATAATCAGGAAAGAGGGATTGGCGGAGGAATTTGCTCCGAAATAATCGGCAATACGGTACGCTTTCAGACTATTACGCATACCCAATGCGGTACTGAATTCAAACATATTGAAATCTTTGCTGATTCCAACATATAGCTCAATATCCTGCAAATTGATCTCACGGTCCGATGGCACATTCAGCATCAACTTCTCCATCTCATTCACCACTTTGCTCAGGTCGGCACCCAAATATTCACCCAGCAATGCCGCAGCCTGAGGGTGGATGGACCTCCCTTTATTCTTCAGAAAACCCATCACCCAGCCCGCAATTTTGTCGTCATATATTTTGGCCGACTCAAACGCCACTCCGATTTTTTCGGCTGTTTTATAAAACTTTTTGCGCTTATCCAATTTGCCGTGCTTGTAAGCAAACACCAAAATCGTACTCGGCATGGGGTTTTCAAGATATTTGAGAAGGACTTCATCTTCGGATTTCCATTTTAGGTTCTGGGCTTCCTTGACAATGATCACTTGGTGGCTGGCCAACATGGGAAAGCGCCGGGCCGCATTCAGCACCGTCACAAAATCCGTATCCTTGCCATACAACACCGTCTGGTCAAAGCCCTGCTGAGATGGGTCAAGCACATTTTCTTCGATGTAATCGCTGACCAGGTCAATATAATAGGGCTCCTCCCCGTGCAACAGATACACGGGATGGTACTCCTTCCTCTTCAATGCCTCGATCAACTTGGTGGCAGCCATTCTCCCTCAAATTTTAGTATTGCTTTCGTGTCGCCAAGATAAGGATTTTTAGCTAATTTTGTACAATGTTCCAGCCTGTCCAACTCAATTTGCCAGCATATCCCGTCCGGCTTTCCACTGATGGCCAGAAGCACTTTGTCTTTGATGAGTTGCGGAAAAAGCATTTGATCTGTACACCGGAGGAGTGGGTGAGGCAACATTGGATCCAGCATCTGATCCGGGCTAAAGGGTATCCTAAAGGCCTGATCAAACCCGAAGGTGGCCTGAGCCTGCATGGAATGCCAAGAAGGAGCGATCTGGTTATTTACAATACCTCGGGCGAAATGATATTGCTGGCAGAATTCAAGAGTCCATCCGTCGCGTTGGGACAGGAGGTTTTTGATCAGATTTCGAGATACAACAGTGTCTATCGCATCCCCCTTTTACTCGTCAGCAATGGACTGGAGCATTATTTTTGGGAAATAGAGTGGGAATCCAATTCGTACAGGTTTCTGGACGAATTGCCGGATTATCAACCCGGCTGACACGATGGAATGCGCCAAGCTGGCAGTCCGGCACTGGGTTTTGGCCCTTGGCCTAATGTTTGAATAGTCATGGGAAAAAGCAGGCATTAGGAATTTTAAAGTGTAGTGCTTACTTTAGTCAATAAAAATTATCAATAATTTGAACAAAATGAGTTTGGACAAAAACGAATTTAGAAAATATGCCATCAAGCACCATAGGATTGGGAGCCAGCATGTAGATGGATACTTAGCAAGGGTGGGCCAGTATGCGAGCCAGCAAACGAGCCAGCAGATGCCTCAATCAATGACTCCCTATATTATCGAAGAGCGTCAGCTTAATGTGGCGCAAATGGACGTGTTTTCGCGGTTAATGATGGACAGGATTATATTTCTGGGCGACCCGGTCAGCGACCAGGTAGCCAATATTATTCAGGCACAATTGCTATTCCTTCAATCAGCCGATGCCAAACGGGACATTCAGATATATATCAATTCGCCGGGAGGAAGTGTGTATGCAGGGCTGGGAATTTATGACACTATGCAATACATTACTCCGGATGTAGCGACCATCTGTACCGGAATGGCGGCTTCTATGGCCGCTGTCCTTCTTTGTGCAGGAGCAAAAGGCAAAAGAGCGGCCCTTCCACACTCAAGAGTGATGATCCACCAGCCATCCGGTGGTGCTCAGGGAGTGGCCAGTGATATGGAAATCAACCTCCGGGAAATGCTAAAGCTCAAGAATGAGCTTTATGAAATCATAGCTCAACATTCAGGCAATACCTACGAGTGGGTAGAAAAATCTTCTGACCGTGATTATTGGATGACTGCGCCAGAGGCGGTTTCGCACGGCATGGTGGATGAGGTGTTGGGAAGAACCAAGAAAGAAGAATAACATGGCAAAGTATAGTAAAGAACAATCCTGTTCATTTTGCGGGATCGCAAAAAAAGATGCACTGATGTTGATAGCCGGTGATGGAGCGTTTATTTGCGATCGATGCATTACTCAGGCAGGAGAAATTCTCAATGAAGAGCTCAACCAGCGCAAGAACAAAACCTTGCAGACTGCTTTGAAGCTGATCAAGCCCCGGGAAATCAAGAAGCATCTGGATGAGTATGTGATCGGTCAGGATGAAGCAAAAAAGGTCATGGCTGTATCGGTTTATAACCATTACAAAAGACTCAACCAGAAAGTGGAGCAGGACGGTGTGGAAATTGAGAAATCCAACATCCTTATGGTCGGTGAAACCGGTACCGGAAAGACGTTGATGGCCAAAACCATTGCAAAAATTCTCAATGTACCTTTTTCCATCTGCGATGCTACAGTTTTGACTGAGGCCGGATATGTAGGGGAAGATGTGGAGAGCATTTTGACCCGCTTGTTGCAGGCTGCAGATTACGATGTCGCCGCAGCAGAGCGCGGAATTATTTATATTGATGAAATAGACAAAATAGCCCGCAAGAGTGACAATCCTTCCATCACAAGGGATGTATCCGGGGAGGGAGTACAACAGGCGTTGCTCAAAATTCTGGAAGGAACCGTGGTCAATGTTCCACCTCAGGGGGGGCGTAAGCATCCGGATCAAAAGATGATTGCAGTCGATACCAACAATATTCTCTTTATCTGCGGAGGGGCCTTTGACGGAATCCAGAAACGTATAGCAAACCGCTTGAGGACACAAACGGTAGGATATAAAATGAAGGATGAGCATGCGGACATAGACATGAACAACCTTTACAAGTACATTACCCCACAGGATTTGAAAAGTTTCGGTCTGATTCCGGAATTGATCGGGAGGGTACCTGTCCTGACTCACCTCAATCCATTGGATAAGGAAACATTGCTCAGCATCCTGAAAGAACCCAAAAATGCCTTGGTCAAACAATATCAGAAGCTGTTTGAATATGAAGGGGTGGAATTGGTTTTTGAGGATGAGGTGCTACAATATATTGTGGATAAGGCGGATGAGTTTAAACTGGGCGCACGG
Source organism: Sphingobacteriaceae bacterium (assembly GCA_035306865.1). Classification (GTDB taxonomy): domain Bacteria; phylum Bacteroidota; class Bacteroidia; order Sphingobacteriales; family Sphingobacteriaceae; genus DASRQK01. The sequence continues at coordinate 2,040 of DATGNG010000194.1, read as the reverse complement.
GGACTGAGGTCTATTTGTGAGGCAATCATGCTGGATGCCATGTTTGAAATGCCTTCCCTCAGGGAAGGAGATCGTGAAAAGCAGTTGGTGATCAATCTGGAATACGCGCAGAAAAGGTTGGATAATGCAGATATAAATAAATTAAAGGCGGCATAAATGGCGGGAACGAAAAAAGGGGGGATGAAGATGAAAATGGGAGGATTGAAAACGAAGGAGGAAATAGTGAATAATTGGTTGCCCCGCTATACAGGGCGGTCATTGGAAGAGTTTGGATCCTATATATTGTTGACCAATTTCAGCCATTATGTGCATTTGTTCTCCAAAATGCATGGAGATGCTACTATTTACGGGCTGGATAAGCCCATGCAGAGCGTGACGGCTGAGGGGATTACCATTATCAATTTTGGGATGGGAAGTCCCATGGCTGCTACGGTGATGGACTTACTTTCTGCCATCTCCCCAAAAGCGGTACTGTTCTTGGGAAAAGCTGGGGGCTTGAAGAAAAAGAATAAAATCGGTGATTTGGTGTTGCCTATTGCCGCAATTCGTGGGGAGGGGACTTCCAATGACTATTTTCCCCCTGAGGTGCCTGCTTTACCGGCCTTTGCCCTCCAAAAAGCGATTTCAACTACCATTCGGGACCATTCAAGGGATTATTGGACGGGCACAATTTATACTACCAACCGCCGGGTCTGGGAGCATGACAAGGAGTTTAAAAAATACCTGAAATCCATCCGGGCAATGCTGGTGGATATGGAAACAGCTACCATTTTCTCAGTGGGTTTTGCGAATAAAATTCCTACCGGGGCTTTACTTTTGGTTTCGGATCAACCCATGATTCCCGAAGGGGTCAAAACTTCAGAGAGCGATTCGAGTGTCACTGAACAATATGTAGAAAGTCATCTCCGAATCGGGATCGATTCGTTGAAACAGTTGATAAATAACGGTCTGACGGTAAAACACCTCAAGTTTTAAATAGCATCTTAATAGCTTTCATGGAAATCTGTTGGTTTCCAAATCTCCATAACTTATGTGGAAAAACAATATTCTCGAAACCATTGGCAATACGCCGCTGGTCAAATTGAACAATGTTACGGTTGGGCTGAAGGGGACCATTCTGGCAAAAGTAGAAACCACCAATCCGGGCAATTCTATTAAGGACCGTATGGCTCTCCGAATGATTGAAGATGCGGAGCGGGCGGGCTTGCTCAAGCCGGGAGGAACCATTATTGAGGGTACTTCAGGCAATACGGGTTTGGGGCTGGCAATTGCCGCTGCCGTAAAGGGATACCATTGTATATTTACGACGACGGACAAGCAGTCACAGGAAAAAATAGATACGTTGAGAGCCTTTGGTGCTGAAGTAATCGTTTGCCCTACGGATGTGGCACCTGAGGATCCCCGATCCTATTATTCGGTGTCCAGTCGGTTGGTGGCAGAAACCCCCAATTCATGGAAAGCCAACCAATACGACAATCTTTCCAATTCCCGGGCCCATTACGAGCAGACAGGGCCGGAAATCTGGGAGCAAACCGAAGGCCGGATCACTCATCTGGTGGCGGGAGTGGGCACTGGTGGCACCATCAGTGGAATAGGCCGCTATCTGAAAGAAAAAAATCCAGCAATCCAGGTTTGGGGGATTGATACTTATGGGTCGGTTTTCAAAAAATATAAGGAAACCGGAGTTTTTGATCAAAACGAAATCTACCCTTATATCACCGAGGGAATTGGCGAAGATTTCCTCCCCCGGAATGTGGATTTTGATGTAATCGATCGTTTTGAGAAGGTAACCGATAAAGATGCCGCACTGATGACCGGCGAGTTTACCCGCAAGGAAGGGATTTTTGTAGGCAATTCAACTGGTGCGGTAATGGCCGGCCTCCAGCAGCTCGGAAATTTGCTCAATGAAGATAATATCGTTGTGATCATTGTCCATGACCACGGCTCCCGATACATTGGGAAAATGTACAATGAGGATTGGCTGGTGCAGCAGGGATTCAAATAGGTATATGTTATGGCATGTCACAAATCCCCAAATTC
>DATGNG010000193.1:0-2951 GCA_035306865.1 Sphingobacteriaceae bacterium | reverse complement strand
GAAATGCGCTTGTTAATCGTTGACGATATCCATGAAGTATTTTTGGAGAAAATGCAGGTAGTCGGTATTCAGGCCGATTACCGGCCGGACATGGGTTTGGAAGAAGCCAGACAGGTGATCCGGCATTATAATGGGCTGGTGATCCGCTCCAAATTCAGGGTGACCAGGGATTTTATGGATCAGGCGCCTGAGCTTCGGTTGATCGCCCGTGGTGGTGCTGGGTTGGATAATATTGACGAGGCATATGCCAATGAAAAAGGTATCACTCTGCTGAATGCCCCAGAAGGCAACCGGAATGCGGTGGCAGAACATATGACCGGAATGCTCTTGTCCCTGCTGAACAAACTGCATTCAGGTGGTCAGGAAATCAGGCAGGGCGAATGGCGAAGGGAAGAGAACCGGGGCCTGGAACTGAGGGGCCGGACGGTTGGATTGATCGGTTATGGCAATAACGGGCAGGCCATGGCCCAATGCCTGTCGGGTTTTGGGGTACGTATTATGGCCTATGATAAATACCGCTCCGGCTTCGGGGATGAGCATGTGCTGGAGACGGATATGGATGAAATTTTCAGGCAGGCCGATGTATTGAGCCTACACATTCCACTGACTGTGGAAACCCATCAAATGATCAATAAAGCTTTCCTCGAGCGTTTCCAAAACCCCATTTTTTTCCTCAATGGCGCCCGGGGAGAAATTGTAGAGATCTCCTCCGTACTACTGGGGCTTCGCTCCGGCCGCATTCTTGGTGCAGCCCTGGATGTCTTGCCCGTAGAACATTTTCCGACCCTGCAGCAACAAGAATGGTTTGACGAAATGGCGACCCATCCCCGGGTGCTGCTCAGTCCCCATGTAGCCGGCTGGACAGTAGAGAGTTATTTCAAAATTGCAAATGTATTGGCAGACAAGATCGTTGAGTGTGCAGGAGCAGTTAGACCTTGATGCAAAACCCGGGACGAGGTAGTGGACTGGCTCAATAGTCTGTAAGAAAACAATCGGAACATCCCCAAATCCCCAAATTCATGCGAATTTGGGGATTTGTGTTTCGGCGAAAACACATACCTGGTTTTGTGCAAAGACAAGTATGTGTTATTGCGGGATACCGTTTTCCACTTTTCTTTTTCATACTTTTCTTCCTATCTTAGCATGATGGGAAAAAAACGACCTTCGATCCTGGTGATCAATGACGACGGGATCACTGCACCCGGTATCAAAGTACTGATTGAGGAAATGCAGCATTTGGGGGATATCACAGTTGTGGCTCCGGAGGGTGCGCAATCAGGGATGGGCCACGCCATTACTATAGGCAAGCCCCTGCGTATTGACAGGGTACATATTTATGAAGGCGTAGAAATGTATAAAAGTACTGGCACCCCTGTGGATTGTGTAAAACTGGCAGTCAATAAAGTTTTCAAAGGCAGAAAGCCAGACCTTTGTGTGTCGGGGATCAACCATGGGCTCAACAATTCCATTAACGTACTCTATTCCGGCACCATGTCGGCAGCAGTAGAGGGGGCTATCGAGGGTATTCCCTCCATTGGATTTTCCTACGATGATTTTGATTATGATGCCGATTTTTCCAAATGCCGCCCCTTTGTAAGGGCCATTGCGCAACAGGTATTGACGAATGGTTTGCCAAAAGGTGCTTTGCTGAATGTCAATTTCCCCAATGTCCCGGAAATCAAAGGCATTAAGATTTGCCGTCAGGCGAATGCAAAGTGGGTGGAGGAATTCGACGAAAGGATCGACCCCTACAAGCGCAGCTATTTCTGGCTGACCGGAGTTTTTAAGTTACAGGACCGGGGGGAGGACACCGATGTCTGGGCCCTCAACAATGGCTTTGTATCAGTGGTGCCGGTGCAATATGATATGACTGCCCATCATGTGATTCCTGAGCTGAATTCCTGGAGTTTTAATGGCACACGCTAATGCAATTTTTTCGAAGCGATAATTTTTTTGCAGGCACCATCTTAGGGTTCACCTTCCCCTTGCTGGCATTTGTGCTGACCCGCTGGACGGATTGGGCAATGGCGATTGGCAACAAACCACTTAGCTTATATGTGATTGCTGCTCTTCTCAATCTGCTATTGGTCCGGTACTTTTATCGTCAGGGCAAAGAGAATGCCGCACGGGGCATTATCTTTATAACCTTCATTGGTGTGTTATTGCTGATCTTTGTAAAGGGAGTTCGGATATAAATATGGTAGTGCCGACGTACGAAGATGTACTAATTCATAGCAAAAACAAAGTATGAAATTGACCCTGGGTTTTTCACCTTGTCCAAATGACACCTTTATTTTTGATGCGCTGATCCACGGTAAAATCGATACCGAGGGTTTGGAGTTCGATGTGCGTTACGAAGATGTGGAAACACTCAATCAACAGGCATTCAGGGGCGAGTTGGATGTTACCAAACTCAGTTACCATACTTACGCCTATGTTGCAGAGGAATATGTATTGATGGATGCGGGCAGTGCCCTGGGTTTTGGTGTTGGGCCCCTATTGATTTGCAAAGACCCGGAATTGATCGGGAAAAATGATTTGAGTACACTGACTGTGGGCATTCCGGGAAAATTTACAACAGCAAATTTCTTGCTTGGCCTGGCTTATCCGGAGCTGACCAACAAAAGGATAATGGTGTTTTCCGAGATTGAGGAGGCGCTGCTTGCCGGTGAAATCGACCTGGGCTTGATTATCCATGAAAATCGCTTTACCTACCAGGCCAAAGGCCTGCACAAAATTATGGACTTGGGGGATTATTGGGAGCAGACCACCGGCAAACCCATTCCGCTCGGCGGGATAGTGGCCAAACGTAGCCTTCCACTCACAGTCAGGCAGAAACTGAATAGGATATTACGCCATAGCGTGCAGTTTGCCTTTGACCATCCGGATTCAGGAATTGATTTTATCCGTAGCCATGCCCAGGAAATGGACGATGAAGTGATCCGCCAACA
>DATGNG010000192.1:0-3444 GCA_035306865.1 Sphingobacteriaceae bacterium | reverse complement strand
AATCCGGTTGTTTTTTGGTTCCGGGCCCGTTTGCGCTGTGCTTTCTCCTGTTTTGCCAATTGCAGCGGGCTGGAGGTATCTGTCGTCTGAAAGTGCTCTAACACATACAATGCATCCAGGATGCGCAGAATTTTGATCAGGTTGTCCAATGAAATACTTTCTCCTCTTTCCAGCAGACTGAGTGTGGATCGGCTGATCGCAGCTTTTTCGGCCAGTTCGTTCTGGGTGATGTGCTGACGGATGCGGGTCTGACGTACGAAACTCCCGATTTGTTTCAGGATTGTCTGGTCATTTGTGTATGATATTTCATTCATAATGCACCAAATTTAAGTATTATGAATGAAATATCATACAGTTATTTTACTTTTTTAAAATAGTGCCGGAAACCGGGACGGATCCGCTTCATGCATGATGGCATAAACGGCTTCGATGACATCATCTACTGAGGGTTTGGAGAAATAGTCTCCATCCGAGCCGTAGGGAGGACGATGCGCTTTCGCGGTCAGGGTCCGGGGCTGTCCGTCCAGGTGATAATAGCCTTGTTGGACTTCCATGATCTGTTGTAGGATAAAGGCCGAAGCTCCACCCGGAACATCCTCATCTACAACTAACAATCGGTTGGTTTTTTGCAGGGACTGTAAACAGAGGCCCGTTTCGTCAAATGGCAAAAGGGTCTGTGGATCTATAATTTCTATGGAAATCCCCAGTTTTTCAAGTTCAGGGACAGCTTCTTCAACAATTCTGAGCGTAGATCCGTAGGATACTACGGTCAGGTCGATTCCTTCCTTGATCAATTCGGCCTGACCCAATGGTACGGTAAATTCTCCAACATTTTCAGGTTGCCGCTCTTTGAGTCTATAACCATTGAGACATTCAATAACCAATGCGGGTTCGTCTGAGCGCAGCAAGGTATTGTACATCCCTGCTGCCTGGGTCATATTGCGCGGCACACAAATATGGATGCCTCGCATGGAACCCAATATCATACTCATTGGAGAACCTGAATGCCAGATACCTTCCAGACGATGCCCTCGTGTACGAACAATCAATGGGGCCTTTTGTCCTCCTTTGGTCCGGTAACTCAGGCTCGCCAGGTCGTCACTCAACACGGGTAGCGCATATAATAAATAATCCAGGTATTGAATCTCGGCAATGGGTCTGAATCCCCTTACCGCCAGACCTATACCTTGTCCTATAATGGTTGATTCCCGGATTCCGGTATCAAAAATCCGCATTTCACCATACTTGGCCTGTAGGCCGGCAAATCCTTGATTGACATCTCCAATCATTCCTACATCTTCTCCAAAGGCAATTAACCGTCCATCCCTTTCAAAATTGGCATCAAAGCAGGCATTCAACACTTCCCGACCATCCACCAATTTGGAGTTTTCATCGTATTGGGCCGGTATGATTTCTACATTTAATGGGGCTTCCGCAGTTCCGGTAAATAAATGGCTATTGTAACGATCAGCATTGATCGATTGTTTTTCTCTGTACCAGTTTTTCAAGCGGTCTTTATCCTGGCTCTCTTTTCCCCTGAGTTCCCGAAGAACCTGCCTGATCGTAGAATAGGTTTCCTTCAGGCTGGGCTCGTTGAGTTGTCGAAGCCCTTGCAATAAATCTTGGACGACAGATTCTTCAAAAGGCTCCAGCATACCAATAGCCTCTTCCACATCGGCTTTCAAGGTCTTATTATAATCAAGCCAGGCCCTTTTCTGTTCATTCCGCACCTGTTTGCGCACCTCTTCTTCCATCTCCGACAGCTGTGCTTCGGAAGCAATACCCGTTTCCAGCATCCAGCGCCTCATCTGTGCAATGCTGTCAAACTCGTCTTCCCAAGCCAATCGATCCTTGGATTTATATCTCTCGTGAGAACCTGAAGTCGAGTGGCCCTGGGGCTGTGTCATTTCAGTCACATGCACCAATACCGGAACATGCTCTTCCCGGCAAATCTTGGCTGCTTGTTCATAAACTTCACAAAGTCCCGGATAATCCCAGCCCTTTACTTTGAAGATTTCAAAACCTTTTCCATTTTCGTCGCGCTGGAAACCCTTAAGGATTTCAGAAATATCTTCTTTGGTCGTTTGCACAGAATTGGGGACCGAGATCCCGTATCCATCATCCCAAACAGACAGTAATATTGGAATTTGGCGTACACCAGCCGCATTTAGGGCTTCGAAAAACACCCCCTCGGAGGTAGAAGCGTTGCCTATAGTTCCAAAAGCAATCTCATCTCCGTTATTGGAAAAATTGCTGAAATCCTTTAAGGATGGGTTTTCGCGATAAAGTTTGGAAGCCAGTCCCAAGCCAATCAGCCGTGGCATTTGACCACCCGTAGTCGAAATATCAGAAAATACATTTTGGGCCATTGTCTGATCGCTCCATTTGCCGTCGGAAGTCAGCATTCTGGTAGCAAAATGGCAATTCATCTGCCGGCCTGCCGATGCAGGATCCGCTTCAATATCCGGATGGGCATATAATTGGGAAAAGAATTGGTAAACATCAATGATTCCGGTTGCAAACATAAATGTCTGGTCCCGGTAATAGCCCGAGCGCCAATCGCCCGGCTTGAACTGACGGGCCATGGCCAATTGGGCCAGTTCCTTTCCATCCCCGAATACACCAAACTTTGCTTTCCCGGTCAATACTTCTTTGCGACCCAACAAACTTACCTGCCGGCTTTCCAGGGCCAGGCGATAATCCTTCAGCACAATTTCCCTGAAATCATCAAAGCTCAACTGGTCAGTTAGTGGACGCTCAACTTGCTTAGAGGTTGTATTCGGCATAATATTATTGCGTTTTTGCCAAAATTACTAAAAAATAATTTGTTTTTATAGCCAAAATTGCAAATCGGGGGGAATGTTACTGATTCGAAATGATTTCGATAACCCTGTCAGCAACTCGGGTGACATTGGTTTTCAGCCCCCCATACATGACGAGGACGCCTGTAGGCCGGCCTTGTGTCCTGCGGAAATTGTAGAGATAGGAGGCTTCTGCAAATAGATAAACATTACCCAGTTGATATTCGGATCCTGCGCCAAGACGTAATCCCGGAGTAAAATAATAATTATTTTTTAAGGTAATAGTATTGTTGTCCTTTAAATAGGCTCTGGGTTCAGTCACCATTCCCACAGCAGGGCCTCCAAATCCATAAATTCCCCATTTTCCCAGACGATGATAACGTCCTGCAGTAAGGTTGAGCATGTAAAAGAAACTGTTTCCGTGCTCGATCATATATGTGGTAGTTGGGTCCGGTATTTTTTGATCGTATTTGAAAGCCAGAAAGTCCAGGGAAGGGTACAGGAAATATCGCTTATCTTTCAAACCAATGTCCAGTCCCAGGCTGGTTGAATATTTTGGAGAAAGCACCTCCTTTGTTTTTCCGGTTGGAAAACCCCATCCCATTCCATTGACGACATGGATCTCACGAATATTCATGTCAGC
>DATGNG010000191.1:0-3298 GCA_035306865.1 Sphingobacteriaceae bacterium | reverse complement strand
GGTTAATGTCTGGTGGTAATGTCTTGGACTATAATGCTAAACAAATATAGAGTTTAAATTCAACTTTATAATCTTTTACCCAAAATTTCAACCCACTTTGTTTTATATGGAGAATAGCTGTATATTTGTCGTGCTAATAATTGATATGGCAACAGATAAATTCAGTACTTACTCCTTACTCCTGGACCGCACCGCCAAACGGGTGAAGCAATATGCCCAATATTGTTTCAATTCTGAGAACTTTGGGGTTACAGTGGATCAATGGACGGTAATGAAGACTCTGGGGCAACAGGCTGATCTATCCCAGCGGGAATTGGCGGCTATATGTGATAAAGATCAACCAACCCTTACCCGAATTGTAGATATATTGGTAGGTAAAGGTTTGGTGGAGCGGGTAGTCCATCCCAGTGACCGCCGGAGTTTTATCCTTTATCTGACCGGTGAGGGTAAGCAAAAGGTGAAAGAACTTAGTGAAAAGGTAGTAGGAATCCGCATGCAGGCCTGGGAAAATCTGGATGAGGCGGATTTTGAACATTTAAAAAGAATTCTGAATACAATATACGATAATCTTGCGTTGAATAATGAGTAAAGAAATAATTAAGACAGATATTGCAATTATTGGAGCCGGCCCGGTGGGCTTATTTGCGGTGTTTGAAGCGGGCTTGCTGAAGATGCGTTGCCACCTGATCGATGCGTTGCCACAGGTAGGAGGCCAGCTTTCCGAAATCTATCCACGAAAACCTATTTATGACATACCCGGTTATCCGTCTATTGATGCACAGGATCTGGTGGATGAACTCATGAAGCAGATCGCCCCATTCCATCCAAGTTTTACTTTAGGAGAAAGGGTTGAATCACTTGAAAAACAGGAGGATGGATCTTATTATGTTATTGGAAACGAAGGTACGGTCATTCATGCCCCGGTAGTGGTAATTGCTGGAGGACTGGGCTCATTCGAACCCCGCAGGCCGGATCTTCCGGGTATTCTGGATTATGAAGGCAGGGGCGGCATCCATTACTTTGTGAAGAATCCTGAAAATTACCGGGATAAGAGGATCGTCATTGCAGGTGGTGGTGACTCCGCACTGGACTGGACCATTTACCTGAGCGATATTGCAGAGCGATTGACCCTTGTCCATAGAAGTGACAGTTTCCGCGGGGCTCCCGATTCGGCCGAAAAGGTATTCAAAATGGCTGAGCAAGGCAAAATTGACCTGATTTTGCAGAGCAATCTCTCCAGCGTACATGGCGAAAACGGCCAGTTGAAAAAAGTAGGTGTGACCGATAAGAGCAAGATCGAAACGTTGTTGGATGTGGACTATTTGATCCCCTTATTTGGTCTGAGCCCAAAATTGGGACCGATCGGGGAATGGGGATTGAACATTGAAAAATCGGCAGTGGCGGTGGATACCTTCGATTATTCCACAAATGTGGAACGGATTTATGCTATCGGAGATATCAACACCTATCCAGGCAAACTGAAGTTGATTTTATGTGGATTCCATGAAGCGGCATTGATGTGCCAGAGTGCATTCAAATATGTGTATCCCGAGCAAAAGCTAAGCTTCAAATACACAACTGTAAACGGAATACATGCGTTTTGATAAAGTGTGCGTATAATCAGGCAAGATTATTGTAAAAGAAATAATTGGAATAATGAGCGAGGAAATGATAAGGATTCAGGTCGAAGGACCGGGAGATCGAATCCACGAATTGGAAATACCGGATGGCATCAATCTTAGCCTGATGGAGGTACTGAAGGCTTCAGAATATGATATAATGGCCACTTGTGGTGGAATGGCACTCTGTGCAACCTGTCACATTGAGGTCGTAGAAGGAATGGAGAAACTTGAAGATCGCTCCGATCCTGAACTTGACATGCTCGATACGCTGCCAAATGCAAGCGATGAAAGTCGTCTGGCCTGTCAGATCAAAGTCAATCCATCCATAGATGGATTAAAGATCAGGGTCTTTGGCAATAATTGATCCGTCTATTTACCAGGGGGCGGATGTAAATCAAATGCACCATGGAAAAACAACAACAAAACAACAAAATCCCCAAAGTAGTCATCATTGGTGGCGGCTTTGGTGGGATTGAAGTTGCCAAAAAACTTCGCAACAAACCAGTGGACGTCCTCTTATTGGATAAAGATAATCACCACACATTCCAACCCCTACTTTATCAGGTAGCAACCGGCTCACTGGAGGCTCCCTCTGTAGCTTTCCCACTTAGAAAAATGTTCCGAAAACAACGCAATCTGCGGTTTAGGATAGCAGAGGTCAGTGGGATCGATACTCAAAACAAGAAAGTTCAAACTGATATAGGTGATTTCAGGTATGATTATTTGGTAATAGCGACTGGAGCAACAACCAATTTCTTTGGTAACCAGGAAATTGAACATTACTCTCTGCCTATGAAAAATCTGAAGGAGGCTGTGAATATCCGCAGCTTTTTACTTCAAAATATAGAAGAAGCCTTGCTACAGAAAACTGATGTGGACCGGGTTCCTTATCTAAATTTCGTGGTAGTGGGTGGAGGTCCGACCGGAGTGGAGCTTTCGGGAGCTATTGCCGAAATACGGAACCATATTCTGGCCGTAGATTATCCGGAGTTGAGAAAAGAGGATATGCATGTCTATTTGGTGGAAGGCCAGGATAAAATATTGACCAATCTTTCGCCCCAGGCATCTGCCAAGGCCGAACTTTATCTGAGAGAATTGGGTGTTACTCTATTATTAAATAAGCGGGTGACTGGCTATGATGGAGAGGAAATCACCTTTTCCGATGGCATCCCCATTCCTGCCAAGACAGTTATTTGGTCCGCAGGAGTAATGGGTCAGTTTCCTAACGGAATATCAGAAGATCTTATTGTCCGGGGCCGAAGGATACGTACCGAACCCACTTGTTTGATACCCGGATTGGAACAGGTGTTTGCCATTGGAGATGTTTCAGCAATCATAACCGAGGAAACACCCAACGGACATCCTGGGGTGGCTCCTACTGCCCAGCAACAGGGGCGGTTCGTTGCAAAACAAATCATGAGACACATCAATGGAGAGCAATTGGCCCATTTCAAGTATGTGGACAAGGGATCCATGGCCACCGTAGGGAGAAATAAAGCGGTAGTGGATATTGGAAATATTCGTTTCCAGGGCTTTTTTGCCTGGTGGGTATGGATGTTCGTTCACCTTATGTCTTTGATCGGCTTCCGGAACCGATTGGTGACATTTATAAATTGGATGTTGAGCTATATCACATTCAATGGTGGAGTGCGCTTAATTATCCATAAATTTGAGCG
>DATGNG010000190.1:0-2896 GCA_035306865.1 Sphingobacteriaceae bacterium | reverse complement strand
ATGTTTATAAGCCCAGTATTCTATGTATTTTTTCAATGCGCGATCAAAGCGATCTGGCCCCAGGATCTCGTTTCGAAGCAAAGTCAGCCCATAACCCGGTTTGCGATAGGCAAGTGTACCAATATTTCTTTCCTGCATGTTTTGTGGCGTGGACATGACGGGTTCCAGATCCGGATGGGTGTAAACCTGAGCCAGCCGATTGGCGTCTCCGAGAGGCCTGTGATACTCTCCGTGGTTGAAACTCTCGGTGGCCAGCCCATTGATAAAAGTATTGAATCCTTCATCCATCCAGGCATGCAGCCTTTCATTGCTGCCTACAATCATGGGAAACCAAATATGGCCAAACTCATGGTTGGTTACTCCCCAAAGTCCAGCCCCTTTAGACCTGAGACTACAGAAAACGATGGCAGGATATTCCATTCCTCCAACATTTGCGGCCACATTGATTGCGACAGGGTAGGGGTATTCCATCCATTTATCCGAATAATGCTCAATAGCGGCTTTGGTATATTCGGTGGAGCGTTCCCAAGCATTATCCCCGTAACTTTCAACAGGATAAGCTGAAAGGGCCAGGGATTTGCCTCCATTATTTAAGTTGATTTTTGCTCCATCTACTATAAAAGCAGGGGAGGATGCCCATGCTACATCATGTGCATTTTCCAGCTTGAATTTCCAGGTCAATTCTTTTTTGCCCTGCGGCCGGGAATTGGGGTCGGTTACTTCTTCCGGCTTGCGGATCATGACAGTTTCGTTGCTTTCGGTTGCTTGCTGCCATCTACGAACCTGTTCCGGAGTGTAAACCTCATCTGGATTCAATAGTTGCCCCCCCATTACCACTATGTGATTTGCAGGAGCGGTGATTTCAACGTGATAATCTCCAAATTCGAGGTAAAATTCACCAGGACCGGTATAGGGATGGGTGTTCCAACCCAAAATGTCATCATAAACAGCCACCCGTGGAAACCATTGCGCGATGGCGTAAATTTTGCCGTTTTTGGTTTCAATTACTGAGGTGCGGTCGGCTCCGTGTTGAGGTACTGTGTAATTGTAGTAAATTTTCAGGGTAGTTTGTGCTCCCCCGGAAGCCAATGGTTTAGGAAGGAAAACCTGCATCCTGGTGTCCGAAACCAAGTATTCAAGAGCGTCTCCATTAGCATCCCGTACTGCTTCGATACTGTACCCTCCATCAAACTCCGATTCAGTGCTGCCATAACGGCTATTGCTTAGCGGAATTATTTGCTGTCCCCGTCCCTGTTTGGAGAACATGTTCTGATCCAATTGCAACCAAATAAAATCCAGATCGTCCGGGCTATTATTGGTGTAATCCATTGTAACCTGTGCAACAATATGATTGTCTTCTTCCAATAATTGAGCTTTTATGTGATAATCAACATGGTTTTGCCAATACTGTGGACCGGGCTTCCCGCTGGCTGAGCGGAATGCGTTGCCATTGTTTTGATAAAAAAATGGATTGAAGGCCTCTACATAATCGTACCTGCTTTCAACATCGGCTTGTCTGCCAGTAGTCTGATTCTGTGCATTTACATTTGAAAAAGAGCCTATTATAAAGGCAACAAGAGTAAAGAGCCTGGTTGATCTTGAAAAGTAATTCATGGTTTATTATTTTTTAGCTAAAAGTCAGATGAGGGGAGATTACTTAGGTAAAAGTGCAGCATACTCGTCTTCATCAAATCCCAACAGCATGCCCCTGGATGATTCGACAACTGGTCTTTTTATCATACTCGTATTCTCCATCAACAATTTACGGGCACTTGGACCATCCACAATAGTAATTTGGATTTCTGGAGAAACTTTGCGCCAGGTGGTGCCTCTTTTATTTAGTAGCCTTTCCCATCCGAAAACATTCTCCCATTCTTTCAGTTTGGATTCGGTGACGCCTTCCTTTTTGAAATCATGAAAGGTGTATTGAATATTTCTTTCATCCAGCCAGGAAAGGGCTTTTTTGACTGTATTACAGTTTTTGATGCCATAAACATGCATTCTCTATCAATTTAAAAGGGCATTTAACATTTCATTTTCAGATTTAACCCCATTCCAATAGGTTAGTAGCAAACCTTGGCCATCATAGATATAGGTGGCTGGGTATTGGGTTGGTACATGAAATTTATTTACAAAGTCTATGTTTCGGTCATAGAGCATTTGAACATTGTCTTTCCCATTTAGGTTTGGTGCAAACCGATCAAAGAATGTACTCATTAAAGCCGGGTCATTCATTGATATAAAGTAAAAATTGATGTTTTTGAGTTTGTCAAAGTTTTTGCTGATATCTGCGGCTTCGTGCTGGCAGAAAGAACAACTTGGATCAAACAGTATAAACACCTGCTTATCACCGGTTCCCATATTTGATTTCTCAAAGCTAATTCCACTTTTCAATACATAAAATGTAAAATCGGGAATGGACTTGGCAGGTTCCTGCCCCGTAAGCAAGTCCTGTTGTGAGGTATGGGGATTGGTAGCAGAGGAGCTGGTCGTATTGCCCTGTTGTTCTACTGCGTTTGCAGATTGCCGGACTGTGTTTGAGTTGGTGGATTTGCCACCACAGGAAAGTAGCAGTACCAATGAAGCTACTATAAAAAAAGATTTTGTGGAGTATGTCATGTGGAGAAATTCTTATATTACTTTTTCAAACTTAGATATTTTTGCTTTTAATTACAAAACAATTCGACACGACCGGGTCAGAACATTCCCAATTGCCCCTTGTCATCAATCTGGATATCATCAGGATTTGTGATTTCAAAATCTATATCTGGTTTCTTGGGAGTTTCACTCTTGTCCTCGGATTTGTCGCTTTTTTCCTCGGATTTTTCATTTTCTTTGTGAGTTGTAATTCGCTCTTCCTTTGAATCTTCTTGCAGTTCTTCTTCCTTGTACAAGG
>DATGNG010000189.1:0-2601 GCA_035306865.1 Sphingobacteriaceae bacterium | reverse complement strand
CCGTACATAGAGCTATTGCGACCTCTTATACCGTACGTAAATATTGCAAACGGATTCCCTCCAGCTTCTCCATTTTTCCCACAACCTGGGCCACCTGGCTCTGCGGCATTCCAAACTCTATGACACATTCATTATCAAAATCCTGCTTCAATAGTTGCAATTCTTCTTCCTTCACAATGCGCATCACATCATTCATCGTCAGGTAATCAAAGGCTATGGAATAAATATCATTCACCGTGCATTCCACTATATCTGCGTTTTCCAATGCTTCCCGGGTGGAAGTTTTGTAAGCATTGATGAGTCCGGGAACTCCAAGTAGAGTGCCACCGAAATATCGTGCTACAATCACCACAATATTGGTCACATCCAAAGATAACATGACATTGAGAATAGGTCTGCCGGCCGAACCCGACGGTTCACCATCGTCGTTAATTCTAAAAATACTGCGGTCCGGGGTCAATCGTAAGGCCCAGCAATGATGCCGGGCTTTGGGATGCATGGATTTGACTTGAGTGAGTAGATCCTTTAAGTCTGATTCATCATTCAAAGGATAGGCATAGGCAATAAATTTACTTCCCCTATCTCTGAACACTCCTTCGGCAGGTTTGGTAATAGTTCGGTATTTATCGTCAAACAAGCTCATCTCATTAGGAAGTGGTAAGTACTAATACTGATAACAAAGCCAGCAAGAGGCCGATCTGGTTGAAACGGGACAGCTTTTCTTTGAACACCCATACCCCAACCAAAGCCCCGAGCGAAATAACCCCTATATTCATGCCAGCGAAAACTATAGAAGGGTTCTCGGGAAGCGCCCGGTGCGCCTTCATATAAAAAAGAATATTGGCGAAATTAAACCCGCCCAATACAAATCCCCACCATATTGCCTTAATGCTAAAAGGATTGCGCTTTGTTAAACATATAAATAACAGATATGCAAAAGCCAAAATCATGGCTAAAATAAACACAAAAAACATGGAGGTGGTGTAAGGAATGGTGGTAATTTGTGCAATACGCTTAAAAAGAATATCACAGATGCCATATCCGAAAAAAACAAGCATAGGGAAGAGCCAAAACTTAGTGTAGGATTGCTTAGGCGACCCAATTGTTGTGGAAGCTTTATCCCAACCTATTGAAAACAGAATCGCCAATAAACCTATGAGCAATCCAATTCCGGTTCCAATCTTCAACTGTTCACCAAAAAAAGTAAAAGCCGCAATCAGTGGGATCACCAGGGAAAGCCTTTGGGCGACTTCAGTTCTTACAATCCCAACCGTTCGAATCGAGGCTCCCAATGCAAAAAACACGCTCGGCAGCAAGGCGGCAAGCAAGAAGTAAATTGTCCAGGGAATCTCAGGATGATTCAGGTAATGCAATTCAGGCGTAAAAAACAGAAAAGTCAACAAACCTGCCACTGGATAATTCCAAATGATGACCTGGGTCGTGTCCAGGCCCCGGTTTCTTGCCAATTTCAGTAATACCGAAACTGTCACGCTGCAAATCACACTCAACAGGACAAATTCCATGCATGCGAAAGTACAAAAAAAATACACATAAAATTAGTGGCTTTATGTTTGTTTAGACTAATTATAAATAATAACTTTACCCCCGTATTTTATATATGATAAATTTTATTCATTCACACATTCAACAAATAATCAAAAAACAATGAAAATGAAAAAAACAGGCATATTGGCTATGGCCCTTGTTCTGATTGCGGGTCTTAATACGGTAAAAGCGAACGACGACGGAGAATCTGTGGGTTGGTTCGAAGCCGAAGGAAAAAAAGTTGAGGTCAAATTTGTGCGGGTTCTGTACGCAGCTGAAGGCTCGGAGCGACCTGGAGAAAGTAACTCTGTGGAGCAATTGGTTTTCGACAGCAAAGATCCTCAGGGAAATGCCGTGAAGGTATATCGCTATCAGATTACAGCCAAAAACACAGGTTATGATGAAGTGCAACAGGACAAGGAAGCAGATTTCAAAATGAAATCAGTGACCGAAGGAGTCAAATTACATGTAGAAGTTCCTTTGGATCCAAATGGTAATCCCCAATTTGACAAGGCCTATGTGGGAAATCTGGCTTATAATTTTGGAACCAGGGAAACCCGTCACAACTTATCTGCAGAAACAGTTTCCAATCTGAACTTCAAAATTAATAATATAGATTTGCCAACTTTCGGTGCTGCACACAAACCCGGCGACAATGGAGTGATCTACAACCAGGGTTTTATAGATTTCACCCTCAGCTCCAAGGCCAAACGTCTGGACAGTGATCAATTCGTTGATTTCAACATTCACATCAGTGCGCCCATCACCCTCACCCATGTGCGGGGCAAGGAACGTCAGGATAATGCCGTTTCAATTGATGCAGGCGTAGTCGCACAAAACATCCGATAAAAAATCCAGCTATTTTTCCGCCAAAAAATAGTTTCAATAAACCGTTTTTGCGAAAACACAAATCCTCATTTTCATCGAAATTTGGGGATTTGTGTTTTTAGGAAAATGCTATATTTGAAAAAATCAATTATATAGCCGCAGAAATATGGGATTCTTCCAGACAAAAGGCAAAAAACGGAGTTTGGCCGGTAATATTTGGATCTGGCT
>DATGNG010000188.1:0-3177 GCA_035306865.1 Sphingobacteriaceae bacterium | reverse complement strand
TCCATCACCATTGGAAGCAATGAGGGAATTTTTGAAGGATCCATCATGGTATTTGTCAATGATACCGAACAGTTGGACCATCTGATCCGCAGCCTCAAACAAATAAAGGGTATCACCAGTGTGACCCGTTTTGAGCCAAACAGCAATTGATTTGGCGCCAATAAATTGTAATAATTACTTGAAACTTTTGTATGTTTGTCCTTTGATCCCAAATGAAAATGACGCAGTCTGAAAATTACCAAACCGTTAAAAAAATTTTCGAGGCCTACCTTGAGAATAAAAATCTCCGGAAGACCCCGGAACGGTATGCGATATTGGAAGAAATTTACTCCCGTAACGACCATTTTGACGTGGAATCATTATATATCCACATGAAAAACAAAAAATACAGGGTTAGCCGGGCTACCGTTTATAATACCTTGGAATTGCTGGTTTCGTGCGACTTAGTGACCAAGCATCAGTTTGGGAAGAATACCGCTCAGTTTGAAAAATCTTATGGGTACAAGCAGCACGACCATATCATTTGTATAGAATGCAGCAAAGTGGTTGAGTTTTGTGATCCCCGTATCCACCAGATCCAGAGCATGATGGGCGAATTATTGAAATTCGAGATCAAACATCACTCCCTCAATCTATATGGTATATGCAGTGACTGTGCTGCAAAACAACAAAAAGAGCAGGGTGTTTCATCCGGCAACAAATCCGTGATGGCCAATTCCTGAAAAATTTAAAAGCTAAATAATTATTTAAGTATTATCATTCAAAAATATGCAAGTTGATGTGCTATTGGGCCTGCAATGGGGCGATGAAGGTAAAGGTAAAATAGTGGATGTACTTTGTCCAAAGTATGATCTGATTGCGCGGTTTCAGGGTGGGCCAAATGCCGGACATACCCTGGAGTTTGATCAGCAAAAATTTGTGCTCAATACCATACCCTCGGGAATTTTCAACAAAAATTCCCATAATCTTATCGGCAATGGTGTGGTGATCGACCCCATTACCCTCAAACGGGAATTGGACAACCTGCGGAGCAAAGGATTCGATCCGGTAGGAGAAGGCAAATTGGTGATCAGCCGCAAGGCTCACCTCATTCTGCCCACCCATCAATTGCTGGATGCTGCTTCCGAAAGTAAAATGGGTACGGCGAAAATTGGTTCCACCCTCAAAGGGATTGGGCCAACTTATATGGATAAAACCGGTCGAAACGGCCTTCGTATTGGCGACATCAATCTCCCTGATTTTGAGGACAAATACCAAAAACTTGTAGAAAAACATAAATCCATCCTCTCACATTATGGTGATATAGCCGATTTTTCGGAAAGAGAAGCCCTCTTTATGGAAGCTGTAGCGTTTCTGAGAACCATCCCTCTGGTGGATGGGGAGCATTTGGTCAATAAAATGCTGGCAGAAGGAAAATCGGTGTTAGCCGAAGGAGCACAGGGCACCCTTTTGGATATTGACTTTGGTTCCTATCCTTTTGTCACTTCATCCAATACAACAACAGCCGGAGCCTGTACAGGTCTTGGGGTAGCCCCTTCCCGCATCAAAGAGGTGATTGGTATTTTTAAGGCCTACTGTACGCGAGTGGGTAGCGGCCCCTTTCCAACCGAATTGCATGATGAAACCGGGGAAAAACTTCGTCAATTGGGCCATGAGTTTGGTGCCACTACCGGCCGGCCCCGTAGGACCGGGTGGATCGACCTTCCTGCCCTAAAATATGCCATCATGCTAAACGGGGTGACCCAACTGGTCATGACCAAAGCTGATGTACTGAGCGGATTTGACAGCATCAAAGTCTGCACCCATTATATTCAAAATGGGGAAAAGATCGACTACATGCCTTATGACACCATTTCAGTCCCTGTGGAACCAGTCTATGAAACACTGGAAGGATGGGCGCAAGACATTACCGGCATTGAAGAGCCCGGACAAATCCCGGCTACGTTGAAAAACTACATTCAGTATTTAGAAAATCAACTTGGAGTACCCATCCGCTATTTATCAGTAGGGCCGGATCGCAAACAAACTTTGATTTTGGATTAAAAGCAACCGCCATGGTTTCCAAGGCTTATCACCTAAAGGATAGTGAGGCTTTTGTGCAAAAAGCTTTGCAATGGGCTTCAAAGTTTGACAGTGTCTGTTACCTGGACTCCAATGGCTATCAGGACAATTACGGGAAGATCAATGTTTTTATTGCAGTAGGCGAACAGGCTGCCTTTGAATCGGAGGGCCAAAATACCTTCCAGGCACTCCAAAACTTTGTGGACCTTCACCCGGGGCACTGGATTCCGGGATTCCTGGCATATGACCTGAAAAACGAACTGGAAAATCTAAACACCCGGGAACCAAACCGGACCGGGATGCCGGGCGCTTATTTCTTTGTTCCCAAAATCACCTTGCTGGTTGGTAAATATAATGTGGAAATCAAAGCAGTTGATCCGGACGAAGCCATGCGACAGATTGATGCAACTGCTGCCGACGAGGATACGGTATTGGGTTTTCATGGGAAATTGCAACATAGAATGAGCAAAACCCAATATCTGGAGGCTTTCGACCGGATTCAGCATCATCTTAGAAAGGGAGACTGTTATGAAGTCAATCTTTGTCAGGAGTTTTATGCCGAACGGGCTAAAGTCAATCCCCTGGCCCTATATCAGCGACTCAATCAGCTTTCTCCCACCCCTTTTTCATGTTTCTTTAAATTTGGGGAAAAATATATACTTTCTGCCTCCCCGGAACGATTCCTGTCCCGACAGGGGCAAACGCTGCTTTCCCAACCCATAAAAGGTACTGCGAAAAGGGGACAGGACGCGACCGAGGACGAAAAAATCAAAGCAGAGCTGGCTGGATCAGCCAAAGAAATCAGTGAAAATATCATGATCGTAGATCTGGTACGCAATGACCTAACCAAATCCGCCCGGCCAGGCACGGTACAGGCTGCAGAACTGACCAAGGTTTACAGCTTCCGACAGGTTCACCAATTGATCTCAACCATTACCTGTGAGCTTGCAGAGGACGTGAGCTCTACCCAAGCCATTGCCCATGCATTTCCTCCTGGCTCCATGACCGGCGCACCCAAAGTCAAGGCCATGGAAATTATAGAACAGTATGAGAATAGCCGCAGGGGCGTATATTCTGGTGCTTTGGGTTATTTCAGCCCCTTGGGCAATTTTGATT
>DATGNG010000187.1:0-9091 GCA_035306865.1 Sphingobacteriaceae bacterium | reverse complement strand
TTACGGTCTAAAGTGTTTGCATGGGTATTTGCTGTCGTCACCATCATCAGTACGGGATTTTTATTGCCAGGCGTACAAAGCAATAGTATCGCTTTGGCTTCTACAGCATCTTTTGGTTTATCCGGCTCCATGATAGGAATTATATTGGTGGTTCTACTGGGTGTGATCATTATTGGAGGGGTCAAGCGGATCAGCCGGGTCGCTGAATTAGTAGTTCCGTTTATGGCGGGGGCTTATATTTTAATGGCTGTAATCATTGTTGCATTAAATTTCAATCAGATACCAGATATTTTCAGCCTGATCATACGGTCTGCTTTTAAGATGGACGCTGCATTTGGGGGAATTGTAGGTATGGCTATCTCCTGGGGTGTCAAGCGTGGCATATATAGCAATGAAGCGGGACAAGGTACCGCACCTCATGCAGCAGCGGCTGCAGAGGTCAGTCACCCCATTAAGCAGGGGCTTGTTCAGGGTTTTTCAGTTTATGTGGACACGTTATTTGTCTGCACTGCTACAGCACTCATGATTTTGTTTACAGGCCAGTACAATGTGGCGCATCCCGAAGGAGGATTTATTGTAGAAAACCTTCCTAACGTACAGGCGGGTCCAGAATTTACCCAATACGCTGTTGCACATCATTTTCCTTTGATTGGTGGTGGGTTTGTAGCACTGGCCTTGTTCTTTTTTGCTTTCACGACTATCATGGCCTATTACTATATAGCCGAGACAAACATCAGTTTTATAACAGGTAAAAACAAAGTCTCCTTTTTGATTTGGATATTACGGGCATTGATACTCGTATCGGTTTATATTGGCTGTGTGACCACCGCTGAGGCTGCCTGGACATTGGGTGATATTGGTGTAGGATTGATGGCATGGCTCAATCTGATCGCTATTATTCTACTTCATAAAAAGGTTCTGGTATTATTCAGAGACTATCAGGAACAACTCAAAATGAAAAGGGATCCGATCTTCGATAACTCAAAATACAACTTCCCAAATATGGAGATTTGGAATAAAGAAGATAATTTAGATAAAAAAGAGACTGTAAAATAGTAATTAAATACTGATCAACGCAAAGAGGTATGTTAAAAGCAATCAAGAACTTTATTCAAAAGCCAACCAGTGGTGGTATAATCCTATTTTTCTGTGTGCTCGTGTCATTGTCTCTTGCCAACACTCCATTTGGCCCTGGGTTTGAACGGTTATTGAGCACCCCTCTCGGTTTTGAAACGGCTTCTGTACATTTGCGATACACAACCATCCTGTGGATAAATGACGGCTTAATGGCGATATTCTTCCTCTTGGTCGGACTTGAGATCAAAAGAGAGTTAGTGAGCGGCGAGTTGTCCACCCCAAGAAAAGCACTTCTCCCCATCCTATGCGCTATCGGTGGCGCCGTCGTACCTGCCGGTATATACTTTATGATAAACCAGGGCACGGAGACTGCCAGTGGATGGGGAATCCCGATGGCTACGGACATTGCATTCGCGCTGGCGGTTATCGCCATGCTGGGCAAGCGGGTGCCGCTTTCTCTAAAAGTATTTTTGGCTGCTCTGGCTATCGTGGATGACTTGATTGCTATTCTGGTGATCGCCATTTTCTATTCGGCAGAGTTGCATACAATATATCTTGGTTATGCGGCAGCGATATTAGCCCTACTATTTATCCTTAACAAAATGGGTGTTCGATCGTTGGCTTTCTACCTCATTCCCGGTCTATTTATTTGGTACTTTGTTCACCATTCGGGTATCCATGCCACGATTGCTGGAGTTTTAGTTGCAATGACTATCCCCATGAGCACGAAAAAATCTCAGGAACCACCTCTCCTAAAGCTGGAGCACGCTCTTTCCGCCCCGGTCAACTTTTTGATCGTCCCGCTATTTGCCTTAGCCAATACCAATATTCGATTTGAGAAAGGCATGTTGGAAGGTCTGGTTTCTCCATTGGGCATAGGGATTATAATGGGTTTGATGATCGGTAAACCTGTTGGTGTATATCTCATGACAAAACTGGCTATTCTGCTACGCATCGGTACTATGCCTCAGGGCGCATCATGGATGCAGATCATCGGTATTGGCCTGTTAGCAGGAATTGGTTTTACGATGTCCATATTCATCGCATTACTTTCCTTTTCGGATGACCGGGTTATCGCTGAGGCCAAATTTTCCATATTGGTCGCTTCGTTATTGTCTGGTGCAATAGGATACATTTTGCTGGCCCGATCCGCAAAATCGACACACGTTAAGAGCTAATGGCTCCACACACAACAATACGACGGGATTTACTTAACAATTACTTAATATACAACAAACATTAAGTTAATTAAAAATTCACATGTTTGCAGTCTAAACTGATAAGTATGGATTGGTTTCTGTTTTTAGTTGTTGTCCTGCTCATTTTGGCTATTGGCGACCTGGTCATTGGTGTGAGTAATGATGCCGTAAATTTCCTGAATTCTGCGATTGGTAGCCAGGTAGCCTCATTTCGTACCATCATTACCCTTGCTGCCATTGGCATTATGTTAGGTGCATTTTTCTCAAGTGGTATGATGGAGATTGCCCGGAAAGGAATTTTCCACCCCGAGTACTTCACATTTGACAAAGTGTTGTGGATCTTCTTGGCCGTCATGCTGACGGACATTGTGCTGCTCGATGTCTTCAATACCCTCGGTCTCCCTACATCCACTACTGTATCTATCGTATTTGAATTGCTCGGAGCCGCCTGGATGGTCGGTTTGCTTTTGACTATCGAAAAGAACGATCCGATTTCGGCAAGTTTACAGTATATCAATATAGATAGCACATTCTCCATTGTCTCCGGGATTTTCCTTTCGATCTTTATTGCTTTCACAGCGGGGATTCTGGTCCAATACCTCTGTAGGATAGTGTTTTCTTTTCAATATGAAAACCGCTTGGCCCGGTTTGGTGCTCTTTTTTCAGGTTTGGGAATCACATCTATCATTTACTTTCTGTTAATTAAAGGAATGTCCGGCACGACCCTGTTCACCCCCGGTTTTATTGCCTGGATCCTTGACCATACCCTTGTTGTACTTGCTTGTATTTTTGTGTTTTTCACACTTTTATGTCTCGTTTTGCAACGGATTTATAAGGTCAATCCGCTAAAGATCGTCGTCCTGGCAGGAACGTTTTCGCTGGCTATGGCCTTTGCAGGGAATGACCTGGTCAACTTTATCGGCGTGCCGATCTCCGGGCTGATGGCCTATCAAAACTGGCTCGGAAGCGGAGTAGCTGCGGATCAATTGTACCAGACTTTTCTGGCGAGCAGTGATATCGTAGTACCTCCATATATGTTGTTTATCGCCGGTTTGCTGATGGCAGGTACAATCTGGTTAAGTTCAAAGGCCCGAAAAGTAACCGAGACTGAAGTCAATCTCGGTAGCCAGAATGATGATGAAGACGACAAGTTCAGGCCACATGCAGTGTCTCGTAGTGTGGTACGCACGTCATTTTTGTTGGGA
The DNA here is from genome assembly GCA_035306865.1 of Sphingobacteriaceae bacterium. Taxonomy (GTDB): domain Bacteria; phylum Bacteroidota; class Bacteroidia; order Sphingobacteriales; family Sphingobacteriaceae; genus DASRQK01. The sequence goes on along the minus strand of DATGNG010000187.1, from coordinate 5,610 downwards.
AATATCTTTTCGGCTTTTGTGCCAAAAAATATCAGGCGGCGTTACAATATCAGTTTTGAGAAAGAAAAACTCCGACAGGCGACGCAGGTCGCAGGGAATGCGCCGGCGTTTGACTTGGTGCGAGCCTCTACCAATCTGATATTGGCCAGTTTGCTAATCGCTTGGGCGACTTCTAAAAAGCTGCCATTGTCCACCACCTACGTAACTTTTATGGTAGCCATGGGGACATCATTGGCGGACAAAGCCTGGGGCCGTGAATCAGCCGTTTACCGTGTGACTGGTGTCCTAAGTGTGATCGGGGGATGGTTTATTACAGCGCTGATCGCATTCAGTGTTTCGGCAATTCTTGCATTGATCATCTACAAAGGGGGCATCATCGGAACCCTGATTCTGATGGGGTTGGTCTTGACCTATGTCATTATTTCTCATATCAGCTTCGCAAAGAAGGAGAAAAAAGCTCGGACAGAGAAAAGTAAACTCAGCCTGCTGGACGGTGAAGACCTGGATGTATATGTCCGCAGTAAGAAGATGGTGGTGACTTTCCTGATCGATCTGAGCCAACAGTATAGTGATATCCTCAACGGCATTAGGGATAATAATACGCATTTGTTAAAGAAGACCAACAAAGAACTCAGTGAATTGAGTAATTATACCAATAAGCTGAAGCGAAAAAGTCTGCGGGCAATTCGGGAACTGAATACCGACGATCAGAAAACCTCGGAAGTTGTGGTCCATAGTACCGACCTGTTGCAAGACCTGATCCAGTCGGCCAATTCCTTGAGTATCGAGAGTATGCAGTACTTTGAGAATCTCCATCAGCCGCTCCATCCGAAGTTTATTGCGATTGTAGATACGCTGAATATGATGATGAAAGATTTTTTCGAACAGGTAGTGGACGAACTGAAAAAAGACCATGCCCCGGACATTGATGGGCTACGAACAAAACGTAATCAAATTCGGGACTATATTAATACAAACTTTGAAAAACAGCTAAACATCATCCGTCGTGATAACACCGGCAGCAAACAGGCCTTGTTACAGACAGGAATGTTTCTTCAGAGCCGTGACATTCAGGCAGTATTGTTCCGGATCAGTAAACTTTACGGGAGATTTGAGAATTAAACTCCTCCTCCCTTAGACTTTCTGTGCCTTATCGTGAAATTTCAATTTTGATTTTTTTGCCTTTGATTTTCTCGTTGGCAATGCGCTTCACCAGATGCCCGATCTGCTCACGTTTTACGGCTGCATACGCCGAGTGATCCAGCACCTCGATCAGTCCGAGGTCCTCTTTCGCCAATTCACCCTTTTTAAGTATTAAGCCGACAATGTCCACCTTATTTATCTTTTCTTTCTTTCCGGCACCGATATACAGCGTTTGCCAGGGAGTAGGAGGGGGAATGACAGGGTTTTCCGGCAGGGTCTCCACTTCGGGTGATTCGGTGATCGCGGATAAATAGGCCGGCTCCTCATCCGGTGCCAGCAGCAGATAGGATGTGCCGGTAGCGTGCATCCTGGCCGTCCGCCCATTACGATGCAGGAAAGCATCCGCGGTATGCGGTAGTTGGTAGTGGATGATATGCCTGATCTCAGGGATATCCAGTCCCCGGGAAGCCAGGTCAGTCGTCACCAAAATCCGGTGACTGCCGTTGCGAAACTTGAGCAGGGCCCGCTCCCGGTCATCCTGTTCCATTCCCCCGTGGAAAATGTCATGGGTCAACCCCCTGTCCCACAGCAGGTCGCTGATGCGTTCCACGGCATCCCGATGATTGCAGAAAACCAGTGTAGGCTCCGTGCTGATCTTACAGATCAGTGCAAACAGGGAGTCCAGTTTGTCGGCTGCTTCGGTGACGACCACTTTTTGTGTCAGGTTAGGCTTAGACTCCCTACGTGACAGGTAGTTAAGTGTCGATGGGTTGGTGAGGCCGGTAAATGCCGGGATGTCATCCAGTTGTGTGGCCGAAGTCAGTACCCGCCTTTCAAGTGCCGGCAACTGCTTCATGATATAGGCGATATCTTCGTGGAAGCCAAATTCGAGTGCTTTGTCAAATTCATCCAGAATCAATGTGCGTATCGTGCTTGTATCAAACGTTTTGCGGCGCAGGTGATGAGTCAGTCGGCCCGGTGTGCCGATCAATACGGCCGGGGGCTGCGATAAGTTGTTGATCTCCACAGCGACCGAATGGCCACCATAGCAGCAATTCACCTTAAAACCGCTGCCCATCCCCTTGAAAACCTGCTCGATCTGCAGTGCCAGTTCCCTCGAAGGGACGATAATCAGCGCCTGGACCGTAGGTATATCCGTTTGGAGCGTAGTCAGCAAAGGCAGCAGAAAAGCCAGTGTCTTTCCCGATCCGGTCGGTGAAAGCAGGATCAGATCATGGTTCCGGGGTGTATCCAGTGCAGCCTCCTGCATTTCGTTGAGTGCATTTATTTTTAGATGATGGAGTGCCTGCTGTATCATATATGTGGATGAGTGGCATCAAAGATAGTAAAACCACCGCAGAATCAAATATTGATCATCCAGATATTGATATCCTGGTCAGAAGGAATATTAAGCTTTCTTCTGATCCTGTATTTTTTCCCTTCAATTGAGCGGACAAGTAATTTATTTTGAGCTTATCAATACAAAAAACAGATATGCGACAATATAGTAGAGGATAAATGCCAGAACAGTTATCCCGATCACTTTTAAATAGTTGATATGGTCAGGACTCGCCGACCTTAAAGCCTGTAAATTGAAAATGGCAGCGCCTGCACCGACCGCACCTCCAATTGCACCACCTATAAATATCAATATTAAGGGTAGGGAGGCAACAGCATATTGATACCAAGCGAGTTTTTCAACGATAGTGTGTTTGGTACCGTTGATCTCAAGAGACGGTACAAAATCAGGCCAGGACAATTTGGTATATATTTTAAAAACTTCTCCAGAGCCATTCTGGATTAAAAATGGTTTGCCCTGGTCTGAAGATCGCTCGAATAGCTCACCATCTTTCCACAATTTTGCTTTGCCTGTCCAAAAGGAGATCTCAACCTCAAATTTTGAGTCAGGAAAATACGAAAGGATAAATGGATATTTCATCACCATTGGTTTTTTTCCATAACAAAGTTAAGAAACAAAGTTAAGAAATTAGAGCTGTACAATACATAGATCGGCTTCTTCTCGTCTTAAAACAAGTGAAATTGATCAGGATAGAAAAAATTGATAGCTTTACAGTGGCAATGGACTTAGGGCGATCAGTCAAAAGGTATTCCCATCATTGAGGGGGAGTTTTAAGAAATTCATTGTTGGCTATTTATTCCTTGGGAGTATGATATTTTAAAAACGAAAAACCATGAAAACCATATTAAAATTTGCCCTTACGGCTGTTTGTTATTTTATTTTTAGTCTGCCAGCGGTCGCACAGGAATTATCGGTGGCTACCGTGGAGAAAATGGATCAATTACTGGCCAAATATGGGGACGATACACCGGGTGCTTCGGTTTTGGTGAGTAGGGCCGGAGAAATTATATACGAGCGTTATGTGGGTATGGCGGATCTGGAACACGGTGTACCCGTCACAGGGACCTCTATTTTTGAAGCAGGGTCAGTTTCGAAACAATTTACCGCCGCAGGTATTTTACTGCTGGTCCAGGAAGGGAAAGTGGATCTGGATGCCGAGATTCAGCAGTATCTGCCAGAAGTGCCTGTTTATGAGCGACCCATTACGGTGAGGCACTTATTTAACCATACCAGTGGCCTGAAAGATTGGGGGAGTCTGGCCGGTTTGGGTGGATGGTCTCGTGGTACTCGTGTCTATACGAATGACATTGCCCTTCAGTACATTATCCGCCAACCGGATCTGAATTATCTGCCGGGAGATGAATACCTGTATAGTAATTCAAACTATACCTTGATGACTATCTTGTTGGAACGGGTGAGTGGGCAGTCTTTGACAGCATTTACGGCTGAGCACTTTTTCAAGCCGATAGGCATGGAGCAGACGTCCTGGCGTACCGATTATCGGGATGTGGTGGCCGGCCGGGCGATTGGCTATGGCCTGATGGTTGGTTCTGGCGGAGCAAGTGCCTCAGGCGAGGCCAATGCTGCCTATCGGATGAATATGCCTTTTGAAAACACCTATGGGCATGCTGCGCTCCTGACCACCGTCCGCGACCTCAATAGATGGAATGAGAGCTGGTACCAGCCTTCAGCTGATCAGGCTCTTCGGATATTGCGTGAGCAGCAGGGCGTGTTGACGAGTGGAGACACCATTGCGTATGCAGCAGGTGTTCGGATTGCCGAACACAATGGCCGGAAAGTCGTCAATCACAGCGGAGCTACGGCCGGATACAGGGCCTGGCTGGCTTATTATCCGGAGGATGAGTTGTCGATTGTATTTCTTAGTAATGACGCCAATGCCCAGATCACGGCCATTGGTGAAGGGTTGGCGGATGTATTGCTGGCCCCCCAAAGGGAGGTGGGCAGTGCTGCGGCCGCTGTCACGTCAGCCACATCGGTCACGCCGGAACAAACGATCGCCCCACCGCCGCCCGACGAAAGCCTTTTGAAGCAACTACCCGGTGAATACCATAGTGCAGCAGTAGAAGGGAAATGGACAGTAGCCAGCCACAACGGAGGACTGACCATTCAGGTACATCCGCATAGCCGATTGTATAGTATGCAGTCGATCGCAGTCGATCAGTTTTCTGCAACCGGGCTGGGCCGGTTACAGATCATCAAGGAGGCAGATGGCAGCATCAAGGGTTTCTACGTCACCATTGATCGTGCGCGAAATGTATGGTTCGAAAAAAGCGGTCTTTAAGGTGTTTCCATAAGATGTCTCCATGATAAAACTGCAGCGCTGAGTTGCAATTTTGGGTCAGCATCACGGTATCGATCATAGAACCTTTTCATGATCTAAACCGGAGCAATCACCGTTTTATCGTTTCTTATTTTTCATGGTCATTTTGGCTTTAGTCCCACCACCATAATTATATGTTTTACTATTGCTTTCCTTCTTTTTATGGAAAGCTCCACCTTGCGTTTCGTCCACTTCATTCTTTTCCTTTGGATCACTGGACGGGCGATAAATGATAAGATCATCCGGTAGCGGCATGACCGGGATCCGCTTTCCCAGCATCTGTTCTATTTTTTTGAGCTCCGGCAACTCAATATCAGTCGCAAATGTGATGGCGATCGCTTCATCATTCGAAGTCTTCAGGACATTTCGTACAAAATCGTTTCTGTCTTCTGGTATTTCAAAATGAAATATAAAAGGAATCCCACTTAAATCCAACTCATTCCTTTCTTCATTGGCCACGATGAGTATCCGGCTTTCAGGACGTTGCGTGAAAGACACTTCTTCCTTTTTAGCATGCAGACTTTCGCTGAGCTTTTGCGCTGTAAACCTGCTATTTACAAATACCACTACTTTATCAAACACGTCTCCGTCTTCCAACAGGGTATTGAGCAGATTGATTTTCGTGGTAAAATTAGGCACATGATACAGCAAGAGTTCATGTGTTTCCACCGTCTTTTCTGTGAGTTCTTCCACTTCGACAACCGCTGCGAAAGGCATAAAGTCATCGATCATCAAATGCAATTTTTCATGTTCGACAGTGCTAAAC
>DATGNG010000186.1:0-5019 GCA_035306865.1 Sphingobacteriaceae bacterium | reverse complement strand
TGCTCATCATCAACACCACGCCTTTGGGTACTTTTCCACAAATTGAACAGGCACCTGCAATCCCATATGAGTTATTGGGTGAAAAGCATTTGCTATATGACTTGATTTACAATCCATCCGAAACCACCTTTTTGCGAAAGGGGAAGATGCGGGGTGCAGTTGTCAAGAATGGATATGAAATGTTGGTGCTTCAGGCCGAAAAAAATTGGGAGATCTGGACGGCTGATAATGGAAAACTATAAGGTCAGTCAAAAAATGAAAAAAATCATTTTTCCGCTTCTTTTCTTGATTCTCACAGGCTGTGATGGGCAATATTCACCCAAACCACGTGGCTTTTTCCGCATTGACTTTCCAGAAAAGCAGTATCAGCATTTTGACGATGGCTGCCCATTTGTTTTTGATTTTCCTATATATGCTACAGTTGAACCGGATCAAGGGCATGATGCCAAAGCTTGTTGGTTGGATGTGGTTTATCCTCAATTCAATGCGCGGTTGCACCTCAGCTATTTTCCGGTTTCTGAACAAACTCCATTGCGTGAATTAACTGAAGATGCCCGAAAATTTGCTTTTTCCCACTCCGTTAAAGCCTCAGGGATACAGCAGGAACGTATTGCTATTCCAGAACAGGAAGTGCACGGTCTGTGGTATGAGATTCAGGGGAATGTGGCCTCCGGCCTGCAGTTTTTTTTGACCGACAGCAGCGGGCATTATCTGCGGGGCGCGCTGTATTTCAATGAAAATCCCCGTCGGGACTCGATTCAACCCGTAATGGATTTTCTGGAGGAAGATTTGAAGGTGCTGATCCAAAGCACTCGCTGGAAGTAGGAATTTTCGGTGCAATGTGTATCTTTGGAAATGATCCAGATCCAAAGTTTTACATTCAATCCTTATCAAGAGAACACCTATTTGCTCTATGATGATTCTGGGGCCTGTGCCATTATTGATCCCGGAATGTATAGTCCGGCCGAACAACAGGAATTGACTTCATTTATAGCAAAAAATAATCTGCATCCGGAATTGTTATTAAACACGCATTGTCATATAGATCATGTACTTGGCAATCATTTTGTCCATGAAACTTATGGCTTGTTGCCACAATTTCATGAACTGGAATTGCCCTTATTAGTAGAAGTACAAAATTATGCGCCCCAGATGGGTATCCGATATGATGTTTCCCCGATTGGTGAGACTTTTTTGCCTGCCAATGGCAGTATAACTTTTGGCAGCGTCCGGTTGGAGTTGATATTTGCGCCAGGTCATTCTCCGGGACATTTGTGCTTCTATCATTCAGAACAAGCTTTTCTGATCGGTGGGGATGTGCTTTTCTATAATAGTATTGGTAGGACGGATCTGCCCGGAGGAAATCACCAGCAACTCCTGGATAGTATTGCAGGGCAATTGTATGTGTTGCCGGAGGAAACCATAGTTTATCCCGGGCACGGTCCGGAGACCACTATTGGCCACGAAAAGAAAACAAATCCCTTTGTCAGGGGGTGATTGGCTGAATGGCTGGGATCGGTTGAAATAGCTGAGTGGATGGGGCTGGCGGAAAGAATAAATTTTGAATGGGATTACAGCGTATATAAGGGATAGCGTATATAAAGAACGATGAAATTAGCATATTATTTTGCAAAGCGGTACTTCTTTTCCCGCAAATCCATTCATGCAATCAATATCATTTCTGGCATTAGCATGATTGGGGTATTGGTGAGCAGTGCTTCGCTAATTGCTATTTTATCGTTTTACAATGGTTTGGAAAACCTGCTATTGTCCATGTTCAGCTCAGTAGCGTCAGAGATTCGCATAGAGCCGGCAAGGGGCAAGGTTTTCGATCCCGAAGCCCATGAACAGTTGATGCAATGGGCGGATGCCCCACAGATCGCCTCCTTTGAGCCTGTCCTGCAGGAAAAAGTCCTGCTACAATATGGGGATCGGCAATTTATTGCACAACTCAAGGGGGTAGAGGAGTCTTTCACCAAATCCTGGGAGACTGATTCTTTATTATATCATGGAGACTTCCGGATCCATGAACACGGAATGGATTATGCGGTGATAGGCCAGGGAGTAGATCGGGCGTTACGGGTATCTTTGATGGACGAACATCAGCCCATTACGCTATTTTCGCCCAGAAAAGGAGCGGTTGGTGCGATCAATCCGGCAGAGGAGTTCAACGTGCAGTATATTGCGGCTTCCGGGGTCATGGGGGGGCATGAAGAAATTAATGATTTGGTGATTGTGCCTTTATCTTTTGCCCGGGATGTCTTAGGGGAATACGAAGGGATTTCTGCCATTGAGATCAATGTAAAGGACAGTCGTCAATGGAAGCAGATTTACTCCAAGCTAAAGACTGAACTTGGGCCTGAGTTGAACGTGTTGTCCCGGGAAGAACAAAATCCCACCCTTTATAAAATTATCCGCTCCGAAAAATGGGCGATTTTTGCTATTCTCACTTTTACGGGATTTATTGCGGTGTTGAATATCATCGGTTCCCTGACTATGCTGGTTATTGACAAACGCAAAGATATAGCTGTACTCAAAGGCATGGGGGCCGATCACCGGCTGGTCAGCCAAATATTTTTCATAGAGGGAATGATGATTGCCCTGATTGGTTGCCTGTCCGGCCTGCTGCTCGGTTTTCTGGTCAGTTATTCCCAACTCCGTTACGGATGGCTCAAGTTTAGCCAACCCGAAAATATTGTAGTGGACACCTATCCTGTTGACATTCGCGCCTCCGATTTCCTGCTGGTTTTCCTGACTGTTTTTGTTGTCTCCCTGCTGGTGTCCTGGCTCGCCTCCCGGCTGAGCATCCGGCAGAATGAACGCTTGTCCTGATTTCTGCTTAGCGGCAAGATAGCTGAATTTTTATTGTTTTTTCTTCCTATTCACCAAAAAGACTTACTTTTGGTGAATATGTTCACCAAAAAGACTTACTTTTGGTGAATAAAGAAGAATAGTATGATAGAGCGGATCATTAAAAATAAGATTTCTGATAGGTTATTCAAGGGGAAAACCATCATTTTGATCGGTGCAAGGCAAGTTGGTAAAACTACACTGATCGAAGAAATTCTGGATGGAAGGGATTTTCTGTTTCTTGATGGAGATGATCCGCTGGTTCGGCGGAGTCTAACCAATCCGAATACCAAAGAGATTGAAACAATCATTGGAAATTTTGAATTGGTTTTTATAGATGAAGCACAGCGCATCGAGAATATAGGCCTCACCGCAAAGATCATCCACGACCGTTTTAGGAATGTACAGCTGATCATGAGTGGTTCCTCGGCATTTGAACTGCGTAATCAGACCAATGAACCGCTTACCGGGAGAAAGTATGAGTATTTTCTTTACCCGATCTCATACGAGGAATACGAAAAATCAAGAGGCTACATAGATGCTGCAAGGGATCTGGAAAATCGCTTGATTTATGGATTTTATCCGGATGTAATCAATCATCCCGGATCAGAACGGGAAATTCTCAACGAGATTTCGCAAAGCTATTTATTCAAGGACATCCTTTCTTATGCTAATATCAGAAAACCTGAAATCCTTGAAAAAATCCTTCAAGCCCTGGCTTTTCAAGTGGGCAGCGAAGTCAGTTACAATGAAATTGCCCAGCTCACAGGAGTTGATAAAAACACTGTTTCACATTATATCCACTTGCTGGAATTGTCCTATATTGTTTATCCGCTCACTTCTTTTAGCCGCAATCTCCGCAATGAGATCAAAGCCAACCGCAAAATTTATTTCTACGACAATGGTATCCGCAATGCGTTGATCCAGAATTTCAATCCTTTGGAATTACGGAATGATGTAGGGGCATTATGGGAAAACTTCCTGATATCCGAGAGGCTCAAACGCAACCATTACCATCAGAAATACAGCAATAAATATTTCTGGCGTACCAAGCAGCAGCAGGAAATTGACTACGTGGAAGAGTCGGATGGGAAAATAGAGGGTTTTGAATTCAAGTGGAATCCCACCGCCAAATCTAATATTCCTTCACTTTTTGTCAAAACCTATGATGCGGATGTCCGGGTAATCTCCCGTGAAAATTTCAGGGAGTTTGTGGGGATGTTTTGAAAATAAGATTGTGGAAAACGCACATAGATTATCGAAAAAAAACCGCCTCAGAAATAACTGAGACGGTTCGGTTAGGCAATATTTGTTGTTATTTTTTTACAGCCAGGTTGGCCATATATGCCAGGGAATCCTGGAGATGATCAACAGCAGGGCAATGCCGTAGTACAATGCAACTGTCGCATTTTGTTTTTTGGCAGATTCCATTTTTTTGGCTTTTGAATAGCCGATGGTGATCAATACGATCCCGATCAACATGACCAACGGATGCTCCAGGATATAAAGACGCTGAATACTATCCTTCATAGCTGAGCCAAATTGACTCAACCTTGGATAACCATGCGGCGATACAAAATACATTATAATTCCCACCACAAATTGAAGGTGGGCCGAGATTAGGCCGAGTAAAGCCATTTTGCGATTATATCCCTTATTTTGGAAATACGCAATCAACACATATAAAAATGCGATGATGACACCGGCAAATAATACATAAGCCAGTGTAGAGTGTAGGTGTCTGATACCAGTGTACATAGTGAAATTTTTTATTTTAAAGTTTTGGAAAATTATTATCGATTATCCCCGATTTCCTTGAATTCTGATCCGGATTTCCATTTTGGGAAGGTTTTTTCCATACTAAGCCTGTAACCAACATCCAAAACCAGACGGATATCTTCCAATATTCCATCCATAACCCAATTTTCTTCATCAAACTCATCAGAAACCTGGTGATAGCGTCCTGAGAATAGTTCCCGCAATGCAGCAACTTCATCCGGATCGCCAATCAATTCCCTTCCGCTTCCACTATACAATGCCGGCACTCCAACCTTTACGAAATTGAAATGATCAGATCTGAAGAATCCACCGGCAGAGGGGTTCCCCGAATCGACTACTTTGCGCCCTTGTTTGGATGCTGCCGCAATCGCATATTCATCCAACTCCGAA
>DATGNG010000185.1:0-7432 GCA_035306865.1 Sphingobacteriaceae bacterium | reverse complement strand
TGGTCCCCCCGATACTGCGCAAGAACCCGAGTTCGGAATCGATAAAGAATATTCCACCGGTTGCATCAAGGTTTTGATGGATGGACAGATTGCCCGAAGAATAGAGGGATTGTTGTGTGCGGTAGATATCCACATTGTTTTCCAGATCATAACGTCTTGTGAAATCCCGGGAATACTGCAGGGGATTCATATTCAGGGTAAGGGACGGAAGACGTGCTGCCTGAAATGTCCTGTACTGCCAGTAGCTGGCCATATATAGGTTTTTTGTCCTGAATGATTGCAATGAACTGTCACTTGCTATCTTGATACTTTCCTGTAATGTGAGCCGCAGCGGAGCTTGTGCCCATGCGCACAACACAAAAAACAGCCAGCCTATCGTCAATATAAATTGTTTGATCATAGCTTTACTTTATTTGTTTTTTGTCTGTATATAAGCCAATACACCAGAGGGACAACAAATAAGCTGATGGGGGTGCCGACCAGCATTCCCCCAATGGTCGCAATGGCCAAAGGTTTCTCTAACTCTGAGCCCATATCATGGCTGAATAACAATGGTAAAAGACAAACGATGGAGGTGAGACTGGTCATCAGGATGGCGTTGAGTCTTCTCCTTCCCGCTTCGTGTATGGCCGTCATGAGATCCATCCCCTGTTTGCGGAGTTGGTTCATGATATCAAGTTTCAAAATACTATCGTTGATGATAATGCCACAGGTGACGATAATGCCGATTGCGGACATCAGGTTGAGGCTGTGGCCGAGAATAGCCAATAATCCCAGTGCTGCGGCAATCGCAATCGGTATTTCCAGCAATACGATAAGTGGCTGCACAAAACTCTCGAATTGAGCAGCGAGAATAAAATACATCAACATAATGGATATCAAGAGCACCATGGTGAGTTCTTCCAGCATTTTCCGATTCGAAAAGAAAGAACCGGAGAAATTGATATCCCGGTCATTATTGGGTCTCATCTGGTCACGTAATTTTTCCAATATCCGTCCGGGGTCGCTTACTTTCTGGAAATCAAAAGGTATAAATTCACCGTTCCGTCCGGCGACAATCGTTTTGATATCTTCGGCCAATGCGGTCGTTACAAACTCCTTGAGCGGTAATTTTCGTGTCTTTCCTTTCTCATCCGGATTGATGTTCCCTCTTTCTGAAGACTCATATAACATCGTATTATCAATGACGTCATAGACTTCACTATCACCTTTGCCGAGCATGATGGGCAGGTATTGTTCATAGGATCGCAGCATGATTATCTCATCCTCCTTAAAACCTGTTTTCAATTCTTGGGATATATGGGCATAAGGCACATTATACAGTAAAAGTTTCTCTTGATCGATTTCCAGGTTGAGTTGTTTCTGAAATGCGATACTGCCGGGCCTGTATCCGCTTATTTTTTCCAAATCTGCTCGTATTGCCTGTACTGAATCCATTGGAAGAGACATATATGGACCTTTTCTTACAAAATATTCTACCCTCAGATCGGATTCCGAAGAACTAAAAATCCGGTCAAAAATGGTCCCTACAGAAGCATAGGTCACAATGGATGCGGGATATTGCTGTGAGAAATAAGTTTCAATGCTATTTTTAAGATCCGGAATATCTGCAAGCCCAGGGACTTTTAGGTAAATTTCGGACTCAGACACAGTATGCTCGTGTTCTCTGTTGAGCAGGTACTGTTGCTTGCCGATAAGCGCCGAATTTTCGATGGTATTTTCCTGTATATGTGCGAGGAACAATGTCGTTCGCATCTGATTCTCTTTAAGGTGAATATTTTCATTCCATTCCAGCTTCACGATCAACTCCGTCTGACTGATTTCGGGCATTTTTTCCTTACGGATCAGTGAGAACAGCCACAGACAAAGAGGGAATACGAGAATAACCAGGACAATCGTCAAAAACTTGTGGGCAAAGACCCAGTTTACTCCCCGATGATACATCCTATGAGAAATGGTTTCTTTGTAGATCTGCCCGGTTGCCAATGTTTGAATGGATTTTCCTTTTGAAAAGAATAATGGTATCCTGACTGAATAAACCAATTTATAAAATACAGGTAATAAGGTGATCCCAGCCACATAAGATACCAGCAATCCGATTGTCACGGAAAATGCCTGGTCAAGGAAAATAGCGCCTGCTATACCACTTATAAATATCAGGGGGATAAAAACAGCGATTGTGGTAAAAGAGGAACTCAGCATTGGAGCGATCACCTCATTGGTGCCAGTGACACAGGCTTCATCCAATAAAAGTCCCTTTTTTCTGTATTGGCTGATATTGTCCGTCACAATGATCGAATTATCGATCATCATGCCCACGGCCAGTATCAGTCCCGTCAGGGAGACAATATTCAGGGAAATGTTGAATAAGTAAAAAAACAAAAGACTGATCACCAGTGAGATGAATACGCTCAAACCGATGATCACAGGAGATCTGATATCTCGCATGAAAATCATGGAAACCAGACAGACAAAGATAAAAGCCAGGACCAGATTCTGTTGGAGATTGGAGATCGTATAATCAAGGAGCTCGGTCTGATTCCTTGAAACAGAAAACTCGATCCAAGGGTACGATCTTTCCAAATCAGTGATCACATCTGCCAATACATTCTTCATATCGGACATATTTTCATCGGTCTGCTTGATAATACCCATTGTGATCGCCCGTTTTCCATTATATAAGGAGATTCCTTCTTCTTGTTGCGGAACCAATTGGATAGCTGCGAGATCCCCGAGCTGCAAGATCCGGTTATTCTTCTTGAGGTATATATGCCAGACATCTTCTATCGTTCGTACCACAGAAGTAAAACTGATATTATATTGGTAGTGACCATCTTTGACCGTCATCGACCCCGGCTCTATATTATTGTTCTGCAAGGCAGACGTAATATCTTGGATCGTAATACCTGTTATTTCCAGTATATGGCTATGTGGAATGATCAGGATCTGCCTATCGACCAGTCCGGTAGCATCTACCATACTGATCTGGGGGAGTTGTTCGATCCGTTTTTTGATCAAGGACTTGGCCAGTTCACTAAGTTCCAGAAAAGCGGTCTCATCCCCGGATTTGTAAGACTCATCCTGTTTCAGTGTGAGATTGAGGTAAAAAACAGGGATATCAGTTGCATTTGCTTTCACCACGCGTGGGCGCAGCATATCCCGCGGGAGCTGGTTCATGGCAGCATCGATCTTCTCATTGACTTCGATAAAAGCCAGATCCGTATTGACCCCGTATTCAAAATCAAGGCGGATGACCGCACTACCGTCCTGCGTTTCGCTCTGTATATTCCGTATTTTGCCGACCTGGAGCAACTGTTGCCGGACAGGGGCCACCATAGTATTTTCCAATTGCCGGGCAGACATATTTTTGCCGGTTATCTGTACCGTGACTTCGGGTATGGGTATATCCGGCAAAAGTGATACAGGAATATGCAAGTAAGTAATGATGCCCAGGATAAAGAATGCCAGGAATGTCATACATACCGCTACGGGCCGATTAATGAGGAACCTGATCATATGATGATGCTATTAGTTGAGATGGGATTAGTTAATAATCCGAATCGGTGTATCATGTGCCAGATTGCGGTTCCCTTCATAAATGATGCTATCCCCTGCACGTAAGCCTTCCGAGACAAGATAACCAGTGGAATTTTCCACTCCGGTCTGCACATAATTCCAGACAGCCTTGCCGCCTTTGATGGTAAAAACCACTTTCCTATTACTTCTGAGCACCAGAGCTTCTTTTGGTATAAACAGTTGATGGCCCAAAGACCGTTGTATCCTGATCCTGACATTCATCCCGTCATAAAGACGGGCACCGTGGGAAAGGATTTGTGCCTTCACTTTAACCATTCCATTTACATCCACCATTGGATTGATTTCGGTAATTTTTCCATCAACCGTATAATCAGTGAATGCGAACGGCGCAATCTGCACTGGATTGCCAACACTGATCATTGCCAACTCACTTTCCATCACCATAAAATCAGCATCCAGTGCCTGGTTGCCGATGATGGTGCAAAATGGATCAGTACCCGGGGGGATATTGTATTTTTTGGAAAACAAATTGGCTACTATACCATCAAAAGGAGCGTATAATACCGATCGATCCAGATGATGCCGGGCTAACTCATATTGAATGACCGAATTTTCATAATTACTTCTGACCTTTGCTATCTTCATGACTTCTTCCGGCACCTGCAGCGAATCCCGGAGTGCATAACCTTGACCGATCAGTACATCCTGTAATTCCAAGCTTGATTTTTCCAGATTATCCATGGCCTGGGCCAAAGTGTTCCGGAGCTTGAACTGGCTCAGGGTGGCGATCTTCTGTCCTTTGGAAACCCGCTGACCATTCCTGACAAAAATATCCTCAATAACCTCGGATGATTCAAATCGCAGATCTGCCTTGTAAGCAGCGGATATGGTACCATTCGAAATCAGTTCATGATTGAAATCGGCCGATTCAATAAGCAGGACCTTGACCGGATGCTGGACCTCACCATTCGCAAAACTATAATCTTCCAGCGCCGCCGCTCCTGTCTCTGTATCAGGATTGGAGCAGGACAACACGAGCAATGCCTGCAATAACAATAAGAGAACACCTGCTTTCAGGGGAATCATCGTTTTTTTCATTGTGTAATCCTGCATTTCAATCAATCATTTTAAAAAACCGATTCCAGCGAAACTTTTTGATTTCCGGGTTGACCGATTTCCATACACAAACCGCTCTCCCCACAATATGCTCCTCAGGTACCAAGCCCCAATGACGCGAATCCTTGGAACGACCGGGATTGTCTCCCACAACATAATAATAGTTTTGCCGGAACACATACCGTTCAGTTTCCACTGCCTTGCGACCCGTCTCGTATTCGACAAGCTTTTTGTAGTGATGGATGTTGATCGAATCCAATAGCACTTCATATCCTTTGCCTGGAATATAAATCGGGCCAACACTATCTCCCGGAATACCCACACAACGCTTTACATAATATAGATCCATGTTCATTTTCAATTCTTCAGAATTGTAATAAGGGGCATTAAAAACCAATACATCCCGCTGTTTGATAGATCGGTATCCCTTGAGACGACGGTCATCAGCCCCTTTCAACATTCGGTCAAATGGCCAGTCCATACGCGGACCCGGCACCAATTTATTGACCAAAATAAAATCCCCGGGCATCAATGTCGGTGCCATGGAAGAAGTAGGGATAACGAAAGATGCAAACAACAATACTCGTATTGCTGCCACTATAATCATGGTGATCATAGCTGTCAAAAAGATGATCTTTATTGTTTTGAGCACACTTTTCATCCATATTTTCATCAATAAAGCTCCGGAAGTATTATTTTATCTTTAACAAGATATCATTAATATCATATTTAAAAAATTCATCCGAATGGACATCAAAGGTATAAAGAACACCATTGATGAAGTCAATATCAAAGGAGGTGATAAAATGATCCAATTTGAGTTCGGCAAGTGGTTCTCCATTCCAGTCAAAAAGTAAAATGGCAGGAAGTTTTTTGCGTTTTGTCTGGTACGTCATTTCGTCCTCATTGATCTGCACAACACCAAAAAAATCATCAAAAACACGTAAATTAGCAAATCTGTATATCCTATTCCATGCTCGTTGATCCTGTATTTTGTCCAGATCATCCAATTCTGTGCCCACACAAATGGTTTTGGCAAAGGATCCGTCAGGGGCATACAAGTTAATATAATTCAACCCAGTAGGCATCTCTACAAGACGATCATACTGCGCATGCCATTTGGTCGATGTGGAAAGCAGGTTGAGGTCTTCTCCCTCCCGGAGTACAATCTGGTTCAGCTTTTCAAATATAGCAGGTACAGTTCTCTCGTTGTTTTTGTTGAGCAGATATCTGTTTTGCTGTGTGTGGTGGTTGTTTGTGGCTTTGCAAAAATATGTATCGTCATTTATCACCAGGAAATTGAACGAATATTTAGGCAATGAATCATGTAAGATAGCCATCTCCAGCTCCTGGCTTGTAATGGATCTGGTCATGTTCATTTCCAGTAACCGACCTCGTTGAAAATCATATATCTGTGCGACCAGATTATTCCCTTTTACTGCAAATTGTGCCCCATTGGATACGCTTGGTGCTTGCACAAACTCAAATGGCCCTTCTCCTCTTGTCAAAAAGGAACCCAGGTCCCGGTAGTCTGGTAATGAGACAAAAGACCATAAAGCACGTCCGTTATTAGTGGAAAATATAACCAATGAATCATAAACAGCAAAACTTTGGATACCTATCACATCTATTTCAGGCTCTACTCTTCCCTGTAACGAAAATGTCTGGGGAAATTTATCCACATAACTCACTTTATCAAAGCCCATATAATTGGAAGGTACTCGTTGTGATGGCGATTGGCTACAGCGTGTAGCCCATACGATGCTCAAGGCGGTAATTGTATAAAAAAGGTGTCTTATGTTCATGATTTTTGGTTTTATATTTTAATATTCGAATTACCCCTGATCTATTTTCCAAATAGATCAGGGGTAAAGTCCTGAGCTTACGGAGTACAAGTGCTTGATCCTGAATACCATCTACTTGTACTATTATTCATGACAGTGCATGTCCCACAATACAAAACAGTATGTGATTCTTTAATTGTTATCGTATTGTAACACTTTTTAGCACCACCATCTCCAGGTTCTTCATTTTCATTGGCCAGGGCCTCAATATTGGCCATACTGATCATTTCTTGTGTATTATCAGCTCTCAAATCGACATTTACAAACATTGCCATCACAGCAGCGATAACTACTACAAGGCTCACTAACATTTTCTTTTTCATTTTTATTGTTTTTTAGATACTATAATTTTGATTGATCTGTGTGTATCATTTCAACAGTGATATCCTGCGTAAGGATCCGGTTTTTAAATGCTATATTGCTCCAGCTACCTCCTTTCATTTTATTTAGTTTCATTGATCAAAATCTCCATATATAGGTTCCATACCTTCTGATTCAGGACAGGGTTGCCAATTGCAAAGGGCTTTACACTCCCAATTATCATTTAAAAAGTTCACTTATGTCATATTCAAAAACGATGTTATCCCCACAAACGCCATATAGCTTGTGTCGAATAGGGTCAACAGCTATGTCCTGAATATATTCATCAACTACATACGTCTTTATCAGATTCAATTTCCAATCAAAAATGAAGACTGTCATCTCTTTGGGTTGCTCATAAGAAATATCATAATCCTGATCCATGTACAACGCAAAAACCAAATCGTTGCTCACTTCCAGGTCACAGAAAAACGTTCTGTTTTCTAAACCGTCTATATCAATGACCTGATCAGGTAGATAAGGCTTTTCTATTATGACCGATTTTCTTTCATCTGTATCCAAGTTCCATAAATTTAGTTGATTGATGGAAAG
Source organism: Sphingobacteriaceae bacterium (assembly GCA_035306865.1). Taxonomy (GTDB): domain Bacteria; phylum Bacteroidota; class Bacteroidia; order Sphingobacteriales; family Sphingobacteriaceae; genus DASRQK01. The sequence goes on along the minus strand of DATGNG010000185.1, from coordinate 23 downwards.
CATTGCCCCTACTATGAAGATCG
>DATGNG010000184.1:0-4231 GCA_035306865.1 Sphingobacteriaceae bacterium | reverse complement strand
CCTGCATAGTTATTGATCGTCCCCAGGGGTTCATTGTCCTGATTGTAAAGGGTATATTTTGTTCCAAAAAACTGGTCGTAGTAGGCCCTGGTCTGGTCGGGATCAAGATTGCCGTATATCTTGACCATATCCATCGCATCTTTGTCCGACAAGGTCAGATCATAGGCCGGATCCTGATAATCGGACACGCCTATAGATAATAAATAAAGATTGGGTTTTGCAGATTGATCATCCGTTGTCAATGTAGCGGTTACCTGCCCATCCGCAACATATCCAATACCGGGACCATGATCCTGGCGGAGCCGAAGTGCCCGTTGGAGCGTGGTGAGATAGCTTTGGTCGGGAGTTCCAAATAACTCAAGGATTTTTTCGGGATTGAAGAACTCCGCTTCTACCTGACTCAGCGGAATAGGGTGTCCGTCTCTGAGAGCATATAGAAATTGACCGGGGTCGATATTGCTGAAATAATGATTGTTTTCATCATAGAATATATGGGTTCTGCCGTCAGGATGGATCATATATCCTAAAGGAGTCAGGCTTTCGGTATCGTAAACCGCACTTTTGCCATTATTAAACGAAAGGATGAATTTAGAGCCATCTTCATTAAAAGAGATGGTTTGGGGGAAGTCAGATTTTGTAAACGGCAGTATCTAGTTATTGATCCCAATTCCGAAATCACCCACAATATAGCCCACGTTTTCGTTGGCATTGGCTATTTTATTATAAACAATACAGGGGATGGTCGTCACCGTAACGATACCGTCTTTGACCTCAAAAACATCCGTTTCCCGGTTACATTGATCCATATCCAGATAGCTGAAACTATTGCTGACAAAAAATGTAGATTCATCGACGCTATGCAGGTTGTAGCTGCCCGCTGTGAGTTCTTTCGTATAGATGGTCTGCAATGTTTCGGCATCCCTGATTTCAAGCAGATCATCCTTGCTGATGGTCAACAGGTATTGGCCATTATTGGCAAGTTTTCCAAATTTATATGCTCCTTCGACCGGAGTGATAGAGTGGCCCCGCACAAGCTCAAATTGAATGCCCTCGGTCTGCCCCTGATGATTGTAATAATAACCATTGCCCAATAACAGTATATTTTTTTCAACATGATAATCCTGAAATGCAATCCTGTTCAATTTTGTGTCTGTGATCCTGCTGATTCTGTCCGCCGCAAAATCATACCTGTAATAATGGGAATGGCCGGATAATATACTGTCCCGGTCATTCCCATAAATGACGGCAATCCCCTTGTTTTCAATCAATTTCGCATAATAAGCAAGGATGTTATGTGTGACTTCCAGGTAGTTTTTAAAGCTAAGCGCACCAAAACGGTTGTTGAATGTCCCGGCTTCGAAATATTTGATGTCCTGACCGATGATATCTTCCCTGTAACCTGTGGTCAGGGCAATCCAGCTATTGTCCGGTAAAAACAAACTTGAATAAAAATTGTTTGTTGCTTCCGGAAAAGTCCCGGTCAGCTTTTCCGAATGATAGTTATAGACAGAAAAGTTCTGGATATTTTTATCGTGGGCCTGATTTACATAGATAATTTCGTGCCGTTCCGTATTGATAGCAGCTTTCGTGGCTCCATAGGGTAAATCTACGTTTTGAGATGAAAACCCGTCCTTATTCCGGATTACCACCAGGGGTTTTACCGGCAGGTTGGTGCCATGGATGACCGATATGATCTGTTGATCTCCATCATATCGGATACTGACCTTATCAAAGCCGGTTGCATAATAATCGACCGTATAAACGGGCGTGGCAAAAGTGCCCGAATTCAAGTTGTACAGGTTTGTTTTATCCTCATCTACGTTGGATGTCAAAGCATACAGGTCATGGTTGTCCCGATCAAAGAACAATGAAAATACTTCTTCATTTTCGGGTACGGTGATGGTGTCGGACTGACTTTCCCCGGATCGGTCCATGACGATAATCTCCCTGCTCTTCAACGCAGGACTGTATGCGATTTTTTCGAAATGGTGGGAAACAGCGATGATGTGGGGTCTGGATATGGCCGGGTAACCAAAAGAAGCCGTGGCTGCCAGATCCATATTATTGTTGAAAACTGAAAGTGAAAATTCTCCCCGGTCTTTGTCGTAGTTCAGCATACCGAAGTGGCCATCCACATCCAGATCAATAAATTGAAAAGAAAATTGTTGCTTATGGAAAAGCGTATCCATATACCTGTTCTTGACGACCAGTGTGTCAAACTCAGGCCTAAAACCCAATGGATACCTTTGGGACATCAATAAAACCGAATCTTGCCGGATCGATTGAATGCCTGAGACGGGTATGGTTCCCGGGGACTTGATTGTTTGTACAAAATCAAAAGTCTCTGCATCAAACATCAACACCTTGCCATCATAATCACTGGTCAGGATATACTTCCTGTCCTGACTTAACTTTATATCCAGGATTTCTACCGAATGGTAATCCTTGAATGCTATTTTATAACCGCTATCTGCCTGGGCAAGGGAAAACTGATAGTTTGCCCAAATCAAAAATGATACGACCATCCATCTGGCCAGCATATACTTCATCATTGGTCAGCAGGTTTGTTTAATAAAATCCGGTCAATCTCTTTCCTGTCAACCCCTGATTTGCTCAGGGTTTTGATCAAGTTTTTATTCGCTTTGCGGATGGATTTATATTCTTTTTTCGAAATCGTCCTGAAACGATAAAAGGGCAAATTGTCCGGATTGGCAAATTCATTTTCCGAAACGCTCCAGATCCAATCCTCACCGGGCTGTAAGGGGATATGGTCAGACACGGCTACCGAAGTATCCCGGAGGACGGGCAGCACCCAGTAATCCTCATCCGTAGATTTTTTCGCAAACACAAAATACTGCTCCACTCCTTCGTCCTTGTCCCATTCCAGCACCAGATCAGAGACAAGCACTTTCGCTGAATCAAGCGGATACGTCATCCTTATTTTTCCCCTGAATACCCCTCCTATTGTTGTTTTATTGCTGCTTTGGTTCGTAAGCTCATTCCATACGTATTTGAAATAATTTGTGGTCACGCTGTTCTGGGCTTTCGTTTTATTTTTCAGGATCTGGGAAAATGGATGTGTTCCCCTCTTTTGGTTAATATACGTATTCCCGTCTTTGTCCACACAGGTCAAGGAAGAATTGGCTTGTATCCTGATAGTGGCATCAGCTCTAATCTGATCACCTTTCTTGAGCTTGATGTTCTGTTCATTCCTGACATCTCCTTTGACCTGAAATACATAGAGATTGCTTTGCGAAAATGCAGTAAGATTCCAACTCACCGCCAGGAAAACAAGGAAAACTATAACACTTTTCATAGAAACTTCTTTTGAAGATATGCCGTCATATTTTTATACACCCCTACCAATTCCAGTCCCAGTACGGCCATAATGACCATGGGCGTCACAGCGATCAGCACCCCTGCTTTCAAGAACAATAACGAAAGATAGATAAGTAGAATTGAGAATAAAAGCTGGATGATTTTGATCAATACATCATAAAAAACAAGATTTCTACTGTGGAGCTTCAAACCGAAAAACACCGCCACAAAACAAACGAAAGCGGTCAGGAAATAGGTCCAAAAATGGGATAATTTAAAGATCAGGCTCTTATTGACCAACATATTGACAATATTGGCATGGATCACCACTCCATGCATATCGGGAGCGGATTTCCCGGTAATTTCAGGATTCAGTGGCGTAAAATGCTTGTCCTCTATATCAAATTCGGATCCGGTCGGTGTGCCTAAGTAGCCGAACATCACAATGGCTCCTTCCATCACCGGAATCGGTTCGTCCCGATCCAATTCATCAAAATCGAACGTGAAAAAGTTGTCCTGGTTTCCAGTATAATCTATCGGGAAAGACGCATTGAATTTCAGCAATTCAGGAAGCAGGGACGGATCGTATTCCGAGGCGATTTTAGCGGCAAAACTGTACAGCGTGTCCCCATGGCCCGAAATCTCCAGCAGCGAAGTTTCCCGGATGACCGTCTCATTGGCTTTGGGATACAGATTGATAAAGCCCGCTTTTTCCGGTTTAGAATTAAAATACGCATGGTTCTGGTGAACCTCACCGTTTTCCTTATAATACGCCGTCACGATATCCGGGTACCGCTGCAACACTGCATGGAGTACAGAATCGGTCTGGGGGTCTCTCAGATCCCTGAAAATCAAATCCAAAGCCATCACTTTCGGCTGTTGTCGCGCCACATGTTCTATTGCCTGTGCAATT
>DATGNG010000183.1:0-3261 GCA_035306865.1 Sphingobacteriaceae bacterium | reverse complement strand
GTCCAATCTTTTGGATAATGGTAAAGAGGTTCTACATGGTATTCTGGAGGCCGGCGAAAGTTTTGGAGAGTTTGGGATATTCGATGGAGACACTTACGCAGCAACCACCATTGCCGATACGCCCTGTAAGTTGATAAGGTTGCGTGCTGAATCATTTTTGGATCTTATGAATGAGAAACCCGAGTTATTGTTTGAGTTTAACAAATTGTTTGCCGAGCGGCTGCGGTACCATTATTTTTTGACCAATATCCTGGCATCCAATTCACCCGAATATATTCTTGAAAAGTTGATCGATTATTTCAACCGTAAAGGAAAACATATCTGCAGGGAATGTAATAGACTGATGCTTACCCGGCAGCAATTGGCAAATATCACCGGACTGCGTGTGGAAACAGTGATCCGGACCATTAAGAATATGGAGAAGGAAGATAAGCTGGATGTGGTGCGGGGAAAGGTGTTTTTACCTTCCGATGGAATCTGAATATTATTTCTTAGTTTTAGCAATCGTTTGTTTGGCACTTATATATAAATACCCTGATTTTCCATGGCTTTTCTGAAATCGATTACCCCCAAAAAATGGTTAACGATAGCTGTCCTTAATTTTCTGATTGTTGGTTTACTGGGGCTGATGATGCGTCTCAAGATGATTATTCCCATGCCCTGGATGCATCAAAAGTTTTTCCTGCACGCCCATTCCCACTTTGCATTTTCAGGTTGGGTAACCCATGCCCTGATGGTATTGTTGTTGGTTGGCGTTTTGAAAACGGTGCAAAGTACCTCAAATAGCCGTGATCTGTGGAAAGGGAATCTACTCATTATGGCCAATCTTGTCACATCCTATGGGATGCTGGTCTCCTTTGTCCTACAGGGTTACGGACGCTATTCCATTACCTTCGCGACACTTAGTATTTTTGTATCCTACTTTTTTGCTGCTTACGTTTGGAAGCGATGTGCCCAATGGGCCAGGACAAAGGATCAGATGTTGGTTTGCAATTGGTTTAAGGGTGCTCTTGTGTTTTTTGTTCTTTCCTCCCTGGGTACTTTTGCCCTTTCTTATTTAATGATGATCAGGAGCGTGGATACCCATAAACAGCTTGCCTCGGTCTATTTTTATCTGCACTTTCAATACAATGGATGGTTCCTGTTTGCTTGCCTGGGGCTTTTCCACCATTGGCTTCAAACCAGGGGTATTTACCTAAAGCGGGCAAAGGTTTTGTTATATACATTTGCTGGCGCCTGTATTCCCACCTATTTTCTGTCGGTACTTTGGTGGAAAAATATGCCAGACTGGGTGTATGGATTGGTGGTCATTGCCTCCATTGCCCAACTCATAGTCTGGTTTGTTTGGTTGGTGGAGCTCTGGAAGAAAAAAGCACTTTTGCGTCCGCATAGTACACTCATGGTCCGGTTTCTACTGCTTGTGGTGGGCGTTTCATTTAGCATTAAACTCGTATTGCAGGCACTGTCTCTCATCCCGGAACTCAGTCAATTTGCATACGGGTTCCGTCCCATAGTCATTGGCTACCTACATCTTGTGCTGCTTGTGATCATTTCCCTTTTCATCATGGCCTTACTTTTTATGAATAATTATCTGCAAGAGAACCTGATAGTCCGGGCTGGTGTGATCATGACTGTTTTTGGTATATTGTTCAATGAGGTAGTGCTGATGCTACAGGGGCTGGCCGGGATGCTGAGGATTTTTATCCATCATACCCACCAGATGTTGGTGGTGGCATCTGTGATTATCTGCTTTGGCCTTATAATAGTGTTGTTGGGGCAACTTAGAAGGCCCCTGGAACGTGGCCGGGATTCATAAAAAATCAAATTCTTTCTTTGGCTAAGCCAGTTTCGTCCCTCAGATCGCCTGTTTCGTCCCACTTTCTTGTCGGTGTTTGTGGTGTTGCCTAACATTGTACCAAAATACAAAGGCTCTATTTGGCAAAAAAAACAAACGAATGAAACAGCAAAACATTGAAACCATCCTGGCGACCGCAATTTTCCTTTTTGCACTGACGACCTGCCGTTGTCGGCAAAAATTAAGTAATATACAGTTGTTATTTGTTGTATATTTGCCGATAACGGCTTTTATAATCAGTAACAATGAATTATATTTCAGTAAGTGAATTTGCAAAAAAATGGAATGTTCCGGAAAGAACAGCTCGGAATTATTGTGCTACAGGAAGAATTAAAGGAGCTTTTCTTACTGGTAAAACCTGGAATATTCCAGCAGATGCTCCATTACCTGAGAAAGCAAATAAGAAGAAATTTAGTGATAATCCATTACTCAATCATCTCAAAGAGCAAAAAGAAATGAAGCTCAAAGGTGGTATTTATCATCGTACGCAAATCGATCTGACCTATAGCTCAAACCGCATAGAAGGAAGCAAATTAACTCACGATCAAACTCGATATATTTTTGAAACGAACACCATTGGAGCTTCCAAGGAAAGCGTTAATGTAGATGATATCATAGAAACGACCAACCACTTTCGATGTATTGATTTAATCATTGATAAAGCAAAATCTAAATTAACAGAATCATTTATAAAGGAATTACATTTTCTCCTGAAATCAGGAACATCTGATAGTCGAAAAGACTGGTTTCATGTTGGCGAATATAAAAAACTCCCTAACGAAGTCGGTGGCAATGAAACTTGTCCACCTAAAGAAGTTGCGGTAAAAATGAAAGATTTACTTTCCGGTTACCACAGCATTGAAAAGAAAACATTTGAAGATATTATTGACTTTCATTATTGGTTTGAAATCATTCACCCTTTTCAGGACGGAAACGGTCGTGTTGGTCGGTTGATTATGTTTAAGGAATGCCTTGCCAATAATATTGTGCCCTTTATTATAGATGAAGATCTAAAGCTATTTTATTACAGAGGTTTACAGGAGTGGATTAATATAAGAGAATATCTGTTAGATACTTGCCTTACAGCTCAGGACAATTACAAAGCTATTCTTCAATATTTTGAAATAGAGTTTGATTAGATGTAAAAATCCCGGAAGCACGAGGGTTCGTGTTTTCCGGGGTACCTATTCAATCATTAATTTGCTTGACCAGCTTATCGGCCAGCACCGATTTTGGTACAGCACCGATCTGTTTGTCCACTACCTCTCCATTTTTGAAAAACAAAAGAGCTGGAATGTTCCGTATGCCAAACTTGATAGATATATTGGGATTTTCATCCACATTGACTTTTCCGACAACGGCTTTACCATCGTATTCTTTAGCCAATTCTTCAACTACTGGCCCTA
>DATGNG010000182.1:0-5413 GCA_035306865.1 Sphingobacteriaceae bacterium | reverse complement strand
CCTTGCCTTTGAGGATTTCTATTCGCCTTTGATTTTCAGGATCCGCAAAATATTGCGCTACACTCTCAGCGATGCGCTCTCCTATCTCATAAACCGATCCGATTTCAGTCGCAGAAGCGGAGGCAATACGATCGATAGATTTGAAATGATTGGCCAGTTTTCTGGCAATGGTCTCCCCAACATGCCGGATTCCCAAGCCAAACAAAACCTTTTCAAATGGCTTCTCTTTCGAGTTTTCTATTCCTGCCAACATATTCTCCACCGACTTCTGACCGAAGCGATCCAATGTCATCAGTTGGTCCTGGTGCTCATGCAAACCATATAAGTCAGTCAAATCCCCGACCAGTCCAACTTTATACAGGGACTCTATGGTCTCGTCCCCCATTCCCTCAACATCCATCGCTTTTCTACTGATAAAATGCTGAATTCTCCCTACCACTTGGGGAGGACAACTTTTTTCATTTGGGCAATAATGCACAGCTTCCCCCTCCAGACGGATCAGCTCAGTCCCGCATTCTGGACAATGCGTGGGATAAACGACAGCTTCTGCATCAGGTGCACGGCCTTCCAAATTGATGCCGGTGATTTTAGGAATGATTTCTCCTCCCTTTTCTATATAGACTAAGTCGTGGTCGTGCAGATCTAGCCTCAAAATTTCATTGGCATTATGCAAGCTGGCCCTTTTCACCGTTGTTCCGGCCAACAACACTGGTTCGAGGTTGGCGACCGGAGTCACTGCACCGGTACGGCCGACCTGATAACTCACCGATTCCAGCCTGGTCTCGGTGGTTTCGGCCTTAAATTTATAGGAAATAGCCCAGCGGGGAGACTTGGCGGTAAAACCCAACTCCTCCTGTTGGGCATAATCATTGACTTTTATAACTATACCATCAATGTCATAGGATAACTGTGTTCGTTCTTTATCCCACTTGGCCACAAAGTCCAGCACCTCATCTATTCCAGTGCACAGTACAGTATGTTCGCAAACTGGAAAGCCCCAACTTTTGACGGCCTGAAGACTTTCCCAGTGCCCCAAAAACCGTTTGTTCCGGTCCTCGCTGTATAAGAAATACAGAAAACAATCCAGCGGCCTTTTTGCCACTTCGGCCGAATCCTGAAGTTTCACCGTGCCCGCTGCAAAATTGCGGGGATTGGCATAGGTTTGCAGGCCCAGTTCGACACGCTCGGTGTTGAGCCGGTCAAAAGCTGCCCTATGCATAAAGATTTCACCCCGGATCTCAAAAAGATCGATTTCTGGGGCTTTGTTCAACACGTTTGGAATGGAAGAGATGGTTCGAATATTTGCCGTGACATCATCCCCCTGCACCCCATCTCCACGGGTCACGGCCCGTTTCAGCCGTCCCTTTTCGTAGGTCAAACTGATAGATAGCCCATCAAACTTCAATTCACAGACATAGGTCACTTGATCCCCGGTAACTTTACGCACCCTTTCATCAAAATCCCTCAACTCCTGCTCATTGTAGGTGTTTCCTAAGGAAAGCATGGGCCAGCGGTGTTTCACGGTGCGAAACCCCTGCGTCACTTCCCCTCCTACCTTTTGGGTAGGGGAATTGGGATCTACAAATTGGGGATAAGCTGCCTCCAGTGTCTCCAGCTCCTTGAGTTTCAGATCAAAGTCATAATCTGAAACCACCGGTTGTGCCAACACGTAATATCGGTAATTATAATCATTAAGCTCCTCTACCAATGCCCTCATTCGGGCAATCGCCTCCTCCAGTTGGGACATTGTTTTTATTTTTCCAGTTTACCCCAAATTTCATAAATTGGATTGCCAACAGAGCTGAGTCCTGAATGGTGCCAAGCGCCTTCTTGCATCACCCCATCAAATTGCAGTGAAGCCCCCACCCTACTATTATCCCTTGAGAAAAATTCGATGTTTTCAGTGTACTTGCCGTTTTCATAGGTGTATGTTCCGCCACCAGTACCTGAGAAAGCTCCAGTTTGAATATTGATCGCCACCCATTGGAAACGCGTGCCGGTCAAAATTTTCAGTGTCCTGCGTTCACGCAATGGTGTAGTACTGATGTTATCCCCCTGCTTGCGTCCGGTCATCCGCCAAACGCCTGCCAAAGGACCGTCGTTGGCATCAACTCTATTCCAATTGGTCTGGACCCCATTGATCAGCATCTGCACAGTGCTACCATCGTGATGGTCGATCGAAAACGTGGTGGTTTTCCCTACCCAATCTTCTGGATTTACCTCCTGAGCGGCCAACTCCGAATCATATTGCCAGGTCACGGACAGGGTGCTTCCGTTTAGTTGGTATGGGCCTCCCCGGGTACCCAAAAACTGCTTGTTTTTCAGATCAAAAGTGGAATGTGAAAAATACCCGTCCACAAAGACAGCTGTATGCTCAATGTCTCCTGTGGAGAAACTCCATGCCCCGTCAAGAGAAGATTGGCTTGCCTCGCCTACAGAATTGCCTGCGACCGCTGGCCCGGCAGCAAATACCGCCACCGTGCAAACCAGAAAAATCATAATTAATCGTTTCATAACATGCTATATTTTTAGTTTATCAAAGTTTTCAAGCCACTAAGATAGAAAAAGATCCGAAAACTTGCGTTTACCACGCAGGTAAAAAGCCCAGGCTATACTTCCGGAATAATATCCGGCCTTATCTTTCAATGGACGTGGTGCCTGCCGTTTTCGTGCTGTATGGAAAAAAGCTGAAAAAAATGCCTTATGAGCTTGATGGACAGCTAAAGCATCTTTAAAGTTTCGTTTAAATGCAAAATGCAACAATGCAAAAAAATCGAGCCAGAGGCGAATGGGAATCACCCAGACTGCCTCCCAAAAAGGCAGATTTTTCTGCAACATCATCAGGTTGTTACGAAAATTGAGCTTGGTTTTCCAGGGATTGCTTTTGGACAAGGTGCCTCCACCTACATGGTAAACTACCGAATCCGGGCAATAAGAAATTCGATATCCCAAATGTTTGAGTCGCCAGCACAGATCAATTTCCTCCATATGTGCAAAAAAATCTGCATCAAAGCCTCCGGCTTGATCCCAACAAGATTTTCGTATAAAAAAAGCTGCTCCGGTCGCCCAGAACACATCACAATAGTCATTATATTGACCTTGGTCTTCTTCGGTTTCACTCAACAAACGCCCCCTGCAAAATGGAAACCCAAAAGCATCGATATACCCTCCGGCTGCACCGGCATGTTCAAACTTGTGGCGCTCATGGAAGGAAAGAATCTTGGGCTGGGTGGCGGCAATGTCCGAATTAGCCTCCATCCATGCGATCACGGGTTCTATCCATCCTGGCGTCACCTCCACATCCGAATTGAGCAGGACCAGGTAATCGGCATCAACTCCTTCTAAAACCCGGTTATACCCTCCGGCAAACCCGTAGTTCCGGTCATTGCAAACCAACTCAATATTGGGGTAATTTTCCCTTACGAAGGCCAGGGAATCATCCGTAGAACCATTGTCTCCAATGATAAAACGAAGTTCCGGATAGGTACTGTTATAGACAGAAGGCAAAAACTTCTCCAGGAAATATCGGCCATTCCAATTCAATATAACGATCGCTACCGAAGGTTTGCTTCCGGATGATCTTTCGGTTTTCTTTTCCATCGATTGTGGGACCACAGCCATAGTTCTGGTTTATTTCGGATAATTTCTTCTGTAAATTGATTGTACTGGTCGGCCAGTTCATGGACCGTAAAATCATTTGGTCTGTCAGTGAGTATTGTGAACCTGCAGGAATAATAGCCCCTCCTAACCCGGTCTATGTGACAATAAACCATTGGAGCATCAAGTTTTTGGGCAATTCGTCCCGCCCCTGTAAAGACAAGTGTGGGCTGATTGAGAAATTCTACTACGTAATCAGACCCTTGATAAGGTGGAGCCTGATCAGCCACAAATACACTGAGATGAGGTTGGTCCCGATGCTTCATAACCTGCCTCAAGGTTTGTTTCATTGGCACCATCAAAGCCCCGAACCGGGATCGGACCTCATTGAAAATACGATCAAACTTTTTATTCGTCAAGGGCTTGTAAATAATCAACACGGGCTTCTCAGTCATAATTCCAAGGCGATAGATTCCCCATTCCCAATTGCCGTAATGCGCTGTCAATATCACCACCGGACGCCCCTGTCCCAAAAAATCGGTGATTACTTCCGGATTTACAAAATCCATTCGCTTCAGCATCTGATCACGGGTGATGGTTCGCATTTTGAGAGCCTCCACCATCAGATCAGGTAAAAATCTGAAAAACTTCCGCTCAATCACCTTGCGCTCTTCTGGCGTTTTTTCCGGAAAGGAGTTGGCCAAATTTTGCCGGACCACTTTTCGCCGATAACCAATAATATGGTATAAAACAAAATAAGCAAAATTAGACAGCATGTATAAAAAAGAGAAAGGCAGGCTGGAAGTCAGGTATAGCAAGAAAGAAGATATTGAAAATCTTTGCATGTCGGCACTTTTGTCTGTCTTCTAACAAATATCGCTATTTTAACCTAAATTTGCGGAATAGAAATAGAAATTGTTCGATGGATAAAATGCAAAAACTGATCTTGCCCGCTTGTTATCTTCCGCCCGTATCCTATTTTGCGACTGTGATTCGCCATCAGGACAGGGAGTTGCTGATTGAACAATATGAGCATTTTCCGAAGCAAACTTATCGTAACAGGACAAGTATTTTGGGAGCCAATGGCAAATTGGACTTGTACATTCCTGTTAAAAAAGGAAAAATGGGGCATACCATTATGAAGGATGTTCGTATCAGCTATGATGCAGATTGGCAACGATTGCATTGGATGAGTTTGCAGACTGCATATCGATCCTCGGCATATTTTGAGTATTACGAAGATGATTTCGCCCGTTTTTATAACGAAAAATTTGAATTTTTGCTGGATTTTAATTTGGAGTTGACCCGTTTGATCCTGCGACAGCTCAAAATGGACAGGGAATTCGGACTTACCGAATCCTACCATGCGGAGTACCCCGGACAACTGGATTTTAGGGACTCCATTCACCCAAAAAAACCTTTGGTAACCGTGCCAAAGCCCTATTATCAGGTTTTTTCCGATCGATTCGAATTTGTGCCTGACCTGAGTATAGCTGACCTGTTATTCAATCAGGGACCCCGAAGCAGTGAGTACTTATTGGGATAATATTACTGTATATTAACATAATAAATGCATGCTAATTGGCATAAAATCATTACCATGAAAAACATCCTACTTTTGGTCCTGCTCATTGGCCTATTTTCGGGCGATGGTCTTTTTGCCCAGGAAAACCTAGCTGACATGAATATTCGTGAGATCCATGTCGTCAATGGAATGGGATGGGGTTTTCCAACCGGAAAAACAAAGGAGGTGCTTTCTCCAAAATATTCAACCAGCCTGGGACTGGACATTGGTTTGAAAGATAAGCGATATTTC
>DATGNG010000181.1:0-3861 GCA_035306865.1 Sphingobacteriaceae bacterium | reverse complement strand
ATCGACCCTGCCAAATGTGTTTTTTGGAGGGGATGCAGCCTTTGGGCCAAAAAATGTAATCACTGCCGTGGCCCAGGGCCATCAAGCGGCGGTGTCCATTCACCTGTATTGTGAGAATCAGAATGTACACGATCGTCCAGCCCCCCAAACCAATTTGTTCAGCCAGAAAATGGGGGTGCATGAATGGAGTTACGATAGTGGAGTAGTTGCCGACCCACGATATGTGGTCCCGCAAGAGGATAAAAGCGTCACGCTGACTGACCGCAAACGTGAAGTGGAGTTGGGCTTTGACCGGGAAGATGCCTATCGGGAAGCTATGCGTTGCCTCAATTGTGATGTACAAACGGTTTTTACTGCCGATCGTTGCATAGAATGCGATGCGTGTATGGATGTTTGCCCCACTTCATGTATTACCTTTACCGAGAATGCTGAAGAAGAGACTTTACGACAGCAATTGTTGGTTCCAGCTCTCAACACCGATCAGGATTTGCTGGTTTCTTCAAACTTAAAAACAGGACGTGTAATGGTCAAGGACGAGGATGTATGCCTGCATTGTGGTCTTTGTGCTGAAAGATGTCCTACTACCGCCTGGGATATGCAGAAATTCTTTTACCGGACGACAAAAGCCTTCGACATTAAAAACCTTTAATTTGATATATTGAACATGATACAACAAGAAGGAATCAACGATTTCGTCATCCGCTTTGCCAACGTCAACGGGACAGGGTCAGCCAGTGCAAATAATTTGTTTGCCAAAGCAATTTTCCGGATGGGTATCCCTATCTCGCCAAAGAATATTTTTCCTTCCAATATTCAGGGTCTGCCGACCTGGTACGAAATCCGGGTGAGTGAGCAGGGGTATTTGGGTAGAAGGGAAGGGGTAGATCTGATGGTCTCGGTCAACCCACAGAGTATGCCCCAGGACGTAGCCTCCGTGAAAGCAGGTGGTTATTTTATTTATGACAACACGAAGCCATTGGCAAATAATCTGATTCGTGAGGACATTACCTATATAGGTATTCCCATGACAGAAATGGCCAATAGCAACTTTAGCAATCCGCGTATTCGGCAATTGCTTAAAAATATTATATATGTGGGTGGGTTGGCGGCGTTGCTCGATATCGATCTGCAGGAAATTGAGAAATTACTCACTGAGCAATTTGGAACCAAGCCCCATCTGATGACCGACAACCTCAAGGCCCTCAATCTGGGCATTGATTATGTGCGGGAACATGTGCAACAAAATTTATCCATCCGATTGGAGCGGAGGAATTTGTTGGGTGATTCAATCATGGTGGATGGGAATCTGGGCTGTGGTTTGGGGGCCGTATATGCGGGTGTTACCGTAGTTGCCTGGTATCCGATCACGCCATCTACCTCCGTGGCCGAAGCTTTTGAAAAGTATGCTAAAAAGTACCGGGTTGATCCGGCAAGTGGTGAACGCCAATATGCTATTGTACAGGCTGAGGATGAATTGGCTGCTATGGGAATGGTATTGGGAGCTGCCTGGGCAGGAGCCAGAGCCTTTACCGCTACCAGCGGGCCGGGTCTGTCCCTGATGAACGAGTTCCTGGGGCTGGCCTACTTTGCGGAATTGCCAGCCGTTTTGATCGATGTCCAGCGGACCGGACCCAGTACCGGAATGCCGACCCGCACCCAGCAGTCAGATTTATTGTTGGCTGCTTACGCATCCCACGGTGATACCAAGCACGTGTTGTTATTTCCTTCTGACCCAACCGAATGTTTCGAACTGACTGCATTGAGCTTTGATTTGGCCGATCGTTTCCAGACTCCTATCATTATGATGACCGACCTGGATTTGGGTATGAATGATTACGTGACCCGGCCCTTTGCTTGGGATGATACCCGCACATTTGATCGGGGAAAACGTTTGAATGCCCAAGAGCTCGATGAAATTATTTCATATGGACGATATCTGGATACCGATGGGGATGGAATTACTTACCGGAGTATTCCGGGGGAGCACGAATCAATAGGCTCTTATACGACCCGAGGCACTTCTCGTGATGAGTATGCCCGTTATACCGAGGACAGCCGTGCCTATAAGCGCAATATGGACCGTCTGGCCCTGAAATGGGAGACGATCAAATCGGAAGTGCCCAAAGCCAAAATTTATGAAACCCAGGAAGGGGCCGACTTCGGAATATTGTTTTTTGGGACCTCCAAACATGCGGCAGAAGAAGCAAGGGACATTCTGGCCAGGCAAGGGTTGAAGCTGGATGCTATGCGCATTATTGCTTTTCCATTTGGACCTGAAGTCTCGGATTTTATAGCTTCACACAGACAAGTGTTTGTCATTGAGCAAAACAGAGATGCTCAAATGCGCAGTATGTTGCTGATTGAGGCTGGAATAGCGTCTTCAAAGCTCGTTTCTGTATTGCATTATGATGGTATGCCGATAACAGCCGATACCATTGTGCGCCAAATCAATAATTATTTTACAACTACACATCGCGATTCACATGAGTTATCTAAAACCAGTATTTAGACATCCAAAGGCACCGAAAAATAGGGGAGGAAATACGCTGAAGGATTATGAGGGTGCACTATCCACGTTATGTGCTGGCTGTGGGCATGACAGCATAGGTATGGCTATCCAACTTGCCTGCTTTGAGCTTGATATTTCTCCGCATCGAATTGCTAAAATGTCCGGCATTGGCTGTTCTTCCAAAACACCGGCTTATTTTCTGGGCCGCTCGCACGGATTCAATACGGTGCATGGCCGTATGCCCAGTGTGACTACGGGAGCCAATCTGGCAAATAAAGATTTGGTTTACATAGGGGTATCCGGTGATGGTGATTCGGCCTCCATCGGAATGGGACAATTTGTCCATGTCATCCGCCGAAACCTGGATATGGTCTATATCGTCATGAATAATGGCTGTTATGGCTTGACCAAAGGACAGGATTCTGCAACGGCTGACCTTGGTTCGGTCAGCAAGGCGGGTTCGGTCAATGCTTTTGAAGGGATTGACTTGGCCAGCCTTGCCGTGGAATTGGGTGCTTCGTTTGTGGCACAAAGTTTTAGTGGTGACAAGGATCAGCTTGTTCCCCTGATCAAGGCGGGCATCAAGCATAAAGGTTTTGCCTTTATCAATGTGATTTCGCCATGTGTTACCTTCAATAACAATCCCGGTTCCACCAAATCATATGATTACGTGCGGGACCATAAAGAGGCCACCTCCACCATTGATTTTGTTCCCGAAGAGGAGGAAATCACAGCATCCTATGCCGAGGGCGAGACCACGCAGGTAGCATTGCATGACGGTTCGCTTTTGCAGCTTAATAAATTGGCACAGGAATGGGATCCGCACAACCGCTTTTCGGCTATGCAGATGTTGTACGAGGCCAGGGAGCGCAGTGAAATCCTGACTGGCCTGATTTACTTGGATCAAAAACCTGAATTGCACGAAACTTTGAAAACCGCAGAAACTCCTCTGATCGATTTTTCCGAGGAGGCTCTGTGTCCGGGTTCCGGGCAACTCGAATTGATCAATGCCGGGTTTAGGTAAGCGGTGATTTTTGACTGACGGTGACCCTCACGCAATTTTATTTGACGTAAACCGCCCTGAACTTTGCCAGGGGAGCCATCCTTGCCCTGAATAATTGCAGGGTATCGTTCGCCACCGCATAGGAGTCGGTTCTTTGGATCACATCGGCCAGTTGCTGTTCGATTTCCATATTCTCACAGGCCATTTGGGTGCTCATAAACTGCGAAAAGCTCAATCGCCAGTTATCATCGTTCAATTCGTAAGTCCCTCCCATGCCATTGCAGCCTCCGGTGGCTTCTGCCCGGTTGTCAGCGGTATTGAGGCGCAGATAGGGTTCCTTCATGGTTTT
>DATGNG010000180.1:0-20509 GCA_035306865.1 Sphingobacteriaceae bacterium | reverse complement strand
CTGGACACAATCATGCCTTCAATCAAAGCATGAGGAACATAAGTCATAAGGTACCGATCCTTGAAAGTGCCGGGCTCTGACTCATCGGCATTGCAAACCAGATAACGTGGCACCCCTTCAGGTTTGGCGAGAAAACTCCATTTCAGTCCGGTAGGGAAGCCCGCTCCCCCACGTCCGCGAAGCCCGGATTTTTTGACCTCCTCTACCACATCTTCCGGAGACATGGTTTTTAGGGCTTTTTCCACCGCACGGTATCCCCCTTTTTGGCGGTACACCTCAAAGGTATTGATTCCGGGAACATCGATATGGTTCAGTAATAACTTGCGTGCCATTCTCAATTATGCTTTTTTCCTCAATTCCTCAATTAAATTATCTACACTTTCCTCAGTGAGGTTTTCGTAGAAAGTATATTCCGGACCAATTTGCAATACAGGTCCGCCTCCACAGGCTGCCATACATTCGACGCCTCTCCAGCTAAACATTCCATCCTCCGTCACCTCTCCCTCCTTGACACCCAGTTTTTTTGAAATATGATCCATAATGCGCTCTGCACCCACCAGACAACAAGGCCCGGTACGACAGACTTCCAAAACATATTTGCCTTTGGGCTGCAAGAAGTACATGGTGTAAAAAGTAGCCACCTCATACACTTCGATCGGCTTGATCTGCAAATAATCCGCAATACGATCCATTGCCGGCACACTTAACCAGCCATAAACTGCCTGCACTTCATGCATGATCGGGAGCAAAGCTGATTTTTGCCTGCCTTCCGGATAACGGGAAACAATCTCATCAAATTTGGCCAGCAAATCCGTTGAGAACTCCACTTGTTCGTTATATTTTACACTAAGCATCTAACTCTCCTGCTATAATGTTTAAACTACTCAAATTAATAATCGCATCAGACAATAGCATTCCCGCCGTCATTGGTGCATACATCTGATAATTGACGAAAGAAGGCCGTCTGAAATGTAACCGATATGGCGAACGGCCCCCATCACTAACCAGGTAGAAACCCAATTCTCCGTTGGCTCCTTCCACGGCATGGTACAGTTCATCCATTGGGGCATCCAATTCTCCCATTACTATTTTGAAATGGTAGATCAATGCTTCCATATCATTATATACCTGCTCTTTTGGAGGCAGGTAGAAATCTGGCACATCCGCATGGAATATGCCTTTGGGTTCCTGGGCAATTTTGTCCATGGCCTGTCTGATAATTTTCAGACTCTCCCACATTTCTTTATTGCGGACCAGGTATCTATCATAAACATCCCCCTTTGTGCCTACTGGTACTTCAAAGTCAAACTCATCATATGAGGAATATGGCTCTACCGCACGGACGTCATAATCCACACCCGTGGAACGAAGGTTGGGACCGGTCCAGCTATAGCTCAACGCAGTTTCCGGTGTCACGGCAGCTACCCCGGAAGTCCGTTCAATAAAGATACGGTTGCGGTCCAATAAGGTCTGGAACTCTTCCAGGATCGCTGGGAATTCATCCAGAAACTGTTTGGTTTTTGCAAAAGCAATCTCATTGAAATCCCTTTCAAACCCTCCTATCCTGCCGATGTTGGTGGTCAGGCGGGCTCCGCAGATTTCTTCAAATATTTCATAAATAAATTCGCGCTTGATCATCATTGGGATAAATCCGGCGAATGTACCAGTATCCACCCCCAAAATTCCGTTACATATAATATGATCAGCGATACGGGACAGTTCCATAACGATCACCCGCATGTATTGCACCCTCTTGGGGATTTCAATGTCCAGAAGCTTTTCGACCGTCATATGGTATCCCATATTGTTGATAGGAGAAGAGCAATAGTTGAGACGGTCGGTCAATGTGGTAATCTGATAATAGGCGCGGTGCTCTGCAATTTTTTCAAAGGCCCGGTGAATATAACCGATGGTGGACACACCACTCACAATTCGTTCCCCGTCCATTTGGACCACATTCTGGAATACTCCGTGGGTGGCAGGGTGGGTCGGACCAAGATTGAGGGTGATCAACTCGTCCTGTGGATCATTGTCCACAAAAACCGGACTATTATTGGATATCTTACTAATGGAGTCGTTCATATTCTTCAACTTACCTTCCAAAAAAATAATCTTTCTTGTCCACTCGGTTTGGATCTTCCAATGGATGTTCCTTTCTCATGGGGAAAGCTTCCATATCATCAACATTCAGGATGCGACGCAAATCAGGGTGACCGGTAAATCTTATACCATAAAAGTCATATGTCTCGCGTTCCATCCAATTGGCTCCGTCCCATAGGGCTGTAGCACTTGCGATCACCGGTTGCTTACCCTCCAAGAACACTTTGATCCGAACCCGTGAGCGATTTGCCCAACTGTGAAGGTGATAAACCACACAAAACGGCCTATCCAATTCCGGATAATGCACTGCGGTAATATCGGTCAAAAATGCAAACGATAATTCGGGTTCTGTTTTGAGAAACTCCAGGACACTCAGAATATCCTCAGGCTGGGCGATCAGGGTAAGCAACCCATGCGGCTCGCCATCTACCTGCAGTTTTCCTGCAAACTCAGCCTCACAACGGGCTACAATTTTTGCGTTTTCAAGTTTAGCCATTGAAATGAAATCCATATTTTTCCAACAATGCCCTATATTCCGGGGTTTGCCTTCTGTTCAGGGATTCGTTCTTGACAATATCCTGCAGGCGCATCACACCATCCAAAATAGCTTCAGGCCTGGGGGGACAACCAGGCACATATACATCAACCGGAATTATTTCATCAATACCCTGCAATACAGAATAAGTATCAAATATACCTCCGCTGGATGCACAGGCCCCAACTGCGATAACCCACCTGGGTTCTGCCATTTGGGAATAAACCTGCCTGACCACTGGTGCCATTTTCTTGGCAATGGTACCCATCACCATCATCATATCTGCCTGCCGTGGGGAGAAGCTATTTCTTTCCATGCCGAAGCGCCCCGCATCATAAGTAGCGGCCATGGTGGCCATAAACTCGATGCCGCAACAAGATGTCGCAAAGGGAAGAGGCCAAAGGGAATTGGCTCTCGCCAATCCTATTACCTGATCCACTTTCGTAGCAAAAAATCCTGCTCCCTCAAAACCCGGAGGCGATTTGGCTAATGTGATTTCACTCATTATAAGTCCAATTTCAACAAAAAACCCATCCTTACCTACTAAAGATGAGTACAAATTTACAATATTCAAAGGCTCAACGCTCCGCTTGGGGATATTTAGAATGATTCTAATCCCAGTCAAGGGAGCCCTTCTTCATCTCGTAGATAAGCCCGGCCACAAGCACAGCCAGGAAAATACCCATTTTCCACAATCCGTCGAATCCCATTTCCCTGAAATTCACTGCCCAGGGATACATAAAGACCACCTCAATATCAAAAATCACAAAAAGGATCGCAACCAGAAAATATTTGATCGAATATGGTTGGCGGGCATTACCAATCACTTCCACTCCGGACTCAAAGGCCCCCAGCTTGGTTTCCGTCCTTACCTTGGGTCCAATCAGGTGAGTGATCACAATCGTACCGACCCCAAAGGCGACTGCCAGGATCATCTGGAACAAAATCGGGATATAGTCAACAGGCATGCTGCTTGCAACTTCTTCTGTCATGCTCAAATCAATTAAAGGTTGATACAAATTTAACGATTTTACATCATAAAACAACTAAATTCTATAAAAAGAAAAGGTGGCATCTTTTGGGGATGCCACCTTAATTTTATTAAAATATGTTATTTTCTATAGCAGATCAACGACCTGCTGCATTATAAGCAATAACCTGCTCTATATAGGCCAAAACTTGTTGGGCGTACTCATTTCCTGGTTCAAGCTTGATGGTCTCAGACAACAACTCCTTGGCCTTATCATAATTCTCTACCTGTACATACTGGTAGGCCATGGTATTGTAAATCTCGATCAGATTAGCTTTGGATTTCTGAACCTCCTCATCACCCTTGCTCTTCACCATTTCGATATACTTCTCGTAATGAGCAGTTGCATAACCCTGGAAGTTTTCTGGATCCTCTTTCAGAGACATATTGCGGGCGCGATACAGATATGGATCCAACAGATCCGGCGCTGTATCAATCACATAGGCAAATGCAGCATCAGCTTTCCCGATCAATTCATCATTTCTTGGTTCTCCTTTATTTATTAGATTGGCATTTGCAAAATATGCCGCAAGGCCAAAATAATAAGTGTCAGTCACCTGGTTTCTGGAGCCTTCGGTACCCGATGAAATTTCAAACACCTTCGCCGACTCAACAAATCTATTGGCAGCCAACAGTTCACGACCAGTAATATTCAGATCATCTGCGGAAATGGAGTCCACTTCTACAGCTTTCCTGATATAAGCAATTCCACTGTCAAAGCCGACCATATACGTTTCTGTAGTTTGGGTCGCGTTCTTGATTTTGGCAAGTCCCAGGTAAAGGTAGTCACGGGCAATCACACGCTCTTCCTCCATACGTTGCAGCATTTTGGTCAAAGCATCCTCTGCTGCGGCGTAATCTTTCTTGTGGTAGGAGGCGTGCCCCAGATACCTTAGAATTTTTGGATTGATATCCTCAAACTGAGCCAATTCATGTGCTTGCTTCAGCAATTCATCGTAATCCCTGGCATAAACCAAAAAGTCGGCATAACGGATTCTGGACTCAACCGAATAATCCGTCAGGTCCATATATTGCATGTAATATTTTACAGCTGTTTCATTTCGCTCTTTATACACAGCGGTGTCAGTTGCAAAAAATGCCCAGGCATTATAGGTTTCAGCCATTTCCCGGTAGGTCGGCGCATAATTTGGTCTTTTGGCTATGATGTCTTCCAAGGATTGGATAGCCTCGGCCCAAGCTTTTGAACCCCTCACAATGACCGCCATCTGAACCTCTGCCCGTGTCAACGCCGGGTTAAGGGTGATAGCATCCCGATAACTACTATATGCAGGACTACGTTGGTCAGCTCCAAAGTAAGCATCCCCAAGAGCCAAATGGATCAATGGATCTTGTCTTTTTCCAGTTCTGGAAAGGGCCTGGTTCAGGTATTGCATAGCTCGTCCATAATCAGGTTCAGGGGCGTCAATATAAGCCCTGCCAATATGATACAATTCTAAATAATCCCTCCTTTTGATCTTGCTCGAAACCTCTGAAAATAATGTCTCGGCTCCAGCTTGATTCCCGGAAAACAATTCTACTATCCCCAATCCTGCAACATTCAAAAGATTTTTCGCATCAGCCGTACGCCCCTGCTGGAAAACGTTTTTTGCCGAATCCAAATAATCATTTTTCAGATGGATCTGTCCAAGATAGAAATAGTTTTCTCCTTTCTTGGGTTGCTTCTGAATCAAATTTTCGAGTATCCCCTTTGCACGGGCATACTGTTCCTCATCAATAGCCCTTCTTGCATCGTCCAGACTCTGGGCCTTCACCCCAGTAAGAATGAATACAATTGAAGCTCCCAGCAAAATTGCTTTTTTCATCATTTCTATTAAATTTATTATTACAACTATTTACTCTTTATTTAACGTAATAGAATCGTGGCCTAAGCAGCTCCAACCCTAATTTTTCCTGATAATAATTTGTCTGGGCGGCAGACTATCCGGCATCAATCCGGACTTCAGCACGATCCTTTGTCCACGCTCACCTGACATAAAAGCTGCAAAACCCATGCCTAAACCATATCTGGGTTCTGCGTTGATTAGGTAAACCGGCCTCTCCATAGCATAGAGATCAAGTGCCAGATTACTTTGTGTCGGCAAATAAAAGTCATCATCCCCAGGATTACCAGGCAGGTTTTTCACACTCATGGGCCTTACCACTCTCAAGTATTTACGGCTGATACTATCTGGTTTCAACATCCAGTTCAATCCTATCACACCAACGGTACCGGGATGGTCATGTACATAAGCAAACACATCTGAATGTGAGTTCAATGCAAACACGCCCTGTGCCGGAAAGGTTTCTATATTCGCCAATTCCTTAAGGTACCGGACGGTGCCGGAGTTGGCATTGTCAAAAATCAATGGCCTTCCTCCACCTTCACCCCTGAGAGTACCAAGTACCTCCTCCATAGTAATCGTCGAATCCCCTGTTGTGATATTGGTAATCAAAGTTACCGCATCAGTCGCAAATTGTGAGACCCTTGGCTTAAACCCTCTCGCTTCAAAGAACTTTAATTCATCCGGTCTCAAAAGCCTGGTCAATACCACAACTTCTGCCGAATCATTGATCAAATCATTGACCACTCTATTTTCGGGCATGAACACCAATTCAATCTCAGCATTTACATAGCTATGCTGAAAAACTTCAAGTTGTTCCTGCACTATTGGAGCCAGGCTTTCATCTACCAAAACCTTGATCCTACCTGTCAAAATGGTCTGTTTGTCACTTGATGGTGCATCATGGCACCCTGAGAAACAAAGCATTCCGATCAAACATAGGGGCAATAATAAAAAAAATTTATTCATGACAGAAAAATCTATTCAATAAAAATTTATTTCATTACCTGTTTTGCCACAAACGCACAAAGCGGAAAAAAGAATAAACCACAATGAGGAGGCCAAAAAGCACCCGGTAGGTATTGTCTATTTCTATTGGGAAATCCTTCCAAAAGATAATCAGAACACCTAAACCTAAGTAAAAGGCAAACATGAACAGGCCCAAAACGGACAGAAATCGTCGGGTGGACGATTTCTGTCTATTTGAAAACGACATTCTTTCCTTAGAGTCCATTTGCAAGCTCTACTGTGTTGTGTTGAGTCGAAGTGGCAAAGTATATTGAACCCGCACCGGACGTCCATTCTGAATACCTGGCTTCCATTTCTTAGCAGTTCTCAATAACCGCACCAACTCTTCACCTGTGCCAAACCTCAGATCACGTCTTATCACAAGGTCTGTCAAACTACCATCGCGTTCGATCACAAAAGATACTTCGATCAAACCATTTACCCCTGCATCCATAGCTGCTTGAGGATACCTGTAGTTCCCTTGAACCCATGTTCGGAAAGCATCAATACTGCCCTCTGCGGGAACAGGAGAAATTTCCACCGCCTCAAAGCCCATGATAGCATCTGTTGGAGCTTCGGTAACCTCAGCGTCCAATTGCCCTTCACCTACTGGCAAATCGATACGAATGGCAGCATTCGGGTCACCGGCAATAGTTTGGGAACCTGGGTCAGCCAACTTCAGCATTTCAACGGTTGGAGGCTCTTCATCCTGTACCAACTCTGCTGGCACAACCGCCATTTCCGGCATACGGACCTGATCCTGACGTGGTGGAGGTGGTTCAACCGGTGGAGGTATCTGCTCTTCTTCCTCATCCACAGGAGGAGGTTCGGCCAGTGTCACCTCATGCTCAACAAATATATCTTCAATAGTTTCTTTGGAAGAAAGACCCAGCCATTTGGGGATACTTGGAGCAACCAACAAGAGGAGGAAAGCCGTAGTGGCGAAAACCAAACCAATATTGGTTGCCTTAGGGCCGAGTTTTCGAAGAACATAAGCACCATAGTCCTTATTCCTTCCTTCGAAGACTACCTCCATCCACTCCTTTTTAAAAATATCTAATTTCGATCCTATCATTTCTAATAATTTTTATTTGGAGTCCCCTGATTAATTACTCAACAAGTTATGTTGCCTCAAAAATTCATTCTCGACCTCCTGAATGGTACCCAGTGAAAAGATCTGGGTATTTACAATCTTCATTTCATCCAAAATATCGACCAGATTCTTGTGCGTTGCATCATCACTTGGACGGATCACCACGATCAATTGCTCCCCGTTTGTCCTTTGTGGCACTTCCTCAAGCCTGCGCAACAGAACTTTACGGATGCCATCAGCTCCATAATCTACAGTTTCCGGACCTTCTATAGGATCGTCAAACAAACCAGAATACCATACCAGCTTATTGTTTCCGGCAAGAAGGATGGTAGTAGTCCGATCATCGGCCACCTCCAGGCGATCTTCCAGGTTTTCCTTATTCTTGTCAGGAACAGTCACGTCCATGGCATTCGGTTTATTTAGCGAGGTAGTCAACATAAAGAAAGTGATCAAAAGGAACGCAAGGTCAACCATCGCTGTTAGGTCAACACGACCCCCTTGCTTCTTGCTTCTGACTTTCCCACCGCCTTTTTTACCACCACCGCTATCCTGATTTAATTCAGCCATTGCTTTATGCGTTTATTATATTATAAATTCCTTAATTCCTTATTACTCGGTATCCGGTTCAACTTCAATCCCTTCTATACCTCCTTTAAGTTTGGTAATCAAACTAAAGCGGTTGAGGTTTTGATCCTGAAGAATATCAATTACCTTTTTGATATCCGGATACTTCTCGTTCGCATCTCCTTTGATGGATATCCGCATCTGTTCATTGTACAACGCTGCGGTTGCCGTCCTGGCGGAATGAATCCAATGGAACATCTCGTTGCTCAAATTATTGGTGGTATCATTGGGAATACCCGGTTGGAGGCCCCGTGTTGCCCGCTGCTCCATATCCATTGCAATGAGCTGTTTCAGATTGTGCATAGGCACTCCGAACTCTTCCATCAGAGAAAAACGCGCTACTTCTTCCTCAGAAAACTGGATATTGTATTTTTCAGACATAATCTCCAACATTCTCGTACGAATCTGAGGTCCTTTAACACCAAAAAATAATTTTCCACCATCACCTACGGTTACCATCCCCAATTTATCATCAGGAATCTTCACCTGGGTCACAGAGGCAGGTGTATCTACTTCCAGTGCTTCTGGTTGACGGGCCGTAGCTGTCAATACGAAGAAAGTCAGCAGAAGGAAAGACACGTCGCACATTGCGGTCATGTCAATTACTGTACTTGCTCTTTTTACTTTTGCCCTTGCCATATCTACACAATTATTAAGATTTATTCTTCAATCTGTTTATAAGATGCAATACTGCCGGAGATTCCATAAATAAATTCCGGCAATATTGATATATCTATTTATTTGTGTGTAGCAGCGTAGGTCTGAACAATTGAGAAACCAGCTTCATCAATTGAATAGGTCAGCGTATCGATCTTGGACGTAAAGATATTGTAGAATATAATTGCAATCGTCGAAGTCGCGATACCTGTAGCCGTATTGATAAGGGCCTCGGAAATACCGTTTGCCAGTGCTGCTGAATCCGGTGCACCGCCTGTCGCCAAAGCGGAGAACGCGCGGATCATACCTGTTACTGTACCCAATAGACCTGTCAGCGTACCGATGGAAACCAAGGTAGCAATGATGGTCAGGTTTTTCTCAAGCATAGGCATCTCAAGGGCAGTAGCCTCTTCGATTTCTTTCTGGATAGCCAATACAGATTGTTCTGTGTCCAGGTTAGGGTTGGCAGAAACATCTTTGTATTTCAACAGTCCGGATTTGATCACGTTAGCGACAGAACCTTTTTGCTTGTCACACTCTGCGATAGCAGCGTCCAAGTTGCCAACTCCGATAAGGGATTGGATTTTGCGAACAAAGTTGCCCACATTACCACTACCGGATGCACGACCGATCACGATAAAACGCTCGACCGCGAATACCCACACCATCAGGAACAAGCCCAATAGAACGGGAACGACATATCCTGCCTTGTAAACCATTCCATAATAGTTACCTGGCTTAGGTTGGTTCGCAACATCGTCATCGATAAAGTTTTTGGGGTCCCCCATAATGTAAAAGAAAACCAATGCTCCGACTACGAAACAAATTACGATTGCCAGACTAGCAAAAACATTAGAACTTGAGTTGTTCTTTTCTTTTTTTGCATTGCTTGTTTTTGGTGCGTTTGCCATTTTTCTGAATTTTAGATTTTACGTTGTTAAATATGAATTTTTAAATTACTTGTGCTAATTAAAATAAATTGCCAGTAATCTGGCGCAATAAAAACAATTTTTCTTAAAATAACGAACTGTATGTGTCAAATAATTGCTTAGTGTTTTACTTCTCTCGTCTTTTTGGCGTGCAGCAGCGGCATCGACTAACCAACATTGTTAAATTAAAAACATTTAATACCAACGATTGAAGTAATTTTTTACAATGAAAACTATTTTTTTTTGTATTTGCAAATAAAAGCAAAAATTTAATATTCGGAATCGGGACCTATACACTTGCATGTTGCCGAATATTATTCTACTAATCCTCAACAAACCTGCTTTGTGTCGTAATTAAGCCTGTAAACACAGAATAATATTCGGAATTAATAATCAAGACCAACTGTAACCTGTGGACCTTCATCCCAATATTTTTACATTGTATTCCATTGTGGCCAATACCTCCTGGATGCGTTTCCTAAAATCTCCCTGAATAATAATTTCCTGATCCTTGGCACTCCCTCCTACTGCACACTTTTGTTTTAAGACCCTTGCCAACTCATTCAGATCCTGTTCACTTCCCCTAAACCCTTTTACCAACGTGACTAACTTGCCCCTCCTTGCTTTTTTATCCAGCAGGACAGTCAGTTTTTGCTTGTGGGGCGGAAGCGTCTCCTCTTCGTGACTTTCGTCCGTAGGTTGATAAGAAAAGGAATCATCAGTTGAATAAACGATACCCGAATACTGTTGCTTTTTCACTTTTGCCATGGTAGCAGGTTTGTCGAATTTCTGTAAAGTTAAGCTTAAGTTTTGATAAAAAAGTAAAGAATCGTACATTTGCACCATCCAAGTGGATTGATTTGTACATGTGGCTTTTGGTCACATCAGATTGCAACCACGTAAAAAAAGTGCTAAAAGAACCCTTCGTTTGATTTTCATTTTTTTTACGGTATCAGTAGGTTTTTAAATAATTCATTATGCCGTATTTATTTACTTCAGAATCGGTGTCAGAAGGACATCCGGACAAATTAGCCGATCAGATTTCGGATTCGTTAATAGACAACTTCCTTGCCTGGGACAAAGATGCCCGGGTAGCAATTGAAACATTGGTGACTACCGGACAGGTGGTGCTGGCGGGAGAGGTGAAATCAAAAATTTACCTGGACGTGCAAAAGATCACCCGATCAGTTATAGAAAAGGTAGGATATACAAAATCGGAATATATGTTTGAGGCCAATTCCTGTGGCATTCTCTCAGCAATCCATGAACAATCCCCAGATATCAATCGGGGTGTGGACAGAGAAAGACCGGAAGATCAGGGAGCAGGGGACCAGGGAATCATGTTCGGTTATGCAACCAATGAGACTGAAAACTATATGCCCCTTGCCCTGGATCTGTCACACCGCCTATTGGTGGAGCTGGCCAAATTGAGACGGGAAAACGATGATATAAAATACCTTCGACCGGATGCCAAGGCGCAGGTGACCTTAGAATATAATGACCAGCATAAGCCTGTCCGGATCGATACCATTGTGATTTCCACCCAACATGATGATTTTGACGATGATGAACTTTCCATGTTGAAAAAGATCGAGCAGGATATGATTCATATTCTGATTCCAAGGGTAAAGGCACAGTTGAAACCTGAGCTGCAGGGACTATTCACCGACCAGATAACATACCATATCAATCCTACCGGAAAATTTGTGATCGGAGGACCCCATGGTGATACCGGGCTTACCGGAAGAAAGATTATTGTGGACACCTATGGAGGCAAGGGCGGCCATGGAGGAGGGGCTTTTTCCGGGAAAGACCCTTCAAAAGTGGATCGTTCGGCAGCTTACGCTACCCGGCACATTGCCAAAAACCTGGTGGCTGCGGGTATAGCGGATGAAATCCTTGTGCAGGTTTCCTATGCCATTGGTGTGAAGGATCCTATGGGTATCTATGTCAATACCTACGGATCCGGGTTGAATGGAATCAGGGATGAGCAGATCGCCGAAAAAATAAAGGAGATCTTTGATCTCACCCCTTATGGGATCGAACAACGATTGAAACTACGCAATCCTATTTATGCAGAAACCGCTGCCTATGGCCATATGGGCCGTACCCCTACTACTGTAACCAAAACATTCGAAAGCAGCAATGGGGAGATTAAGACCCAAGAGGTGGAGTTGTTTACCTGGGAAAAGCTGGATTATGTAGATAAAATCAGAGCATCATTCGGCATCTAATTTTGCAGATGCCGTTGTGGCTTCCCGGTTGATTTTTTTGACGAGTCCCTGGAGAACATTCCCGGGGCCAACTTCTACAAATGAAGTAGCCCCGTCCTGAATCATATTGGAAACTGTTTGGGTCCAGCGGACCGCACCGGTCAACTGGGCTATCAGGTTTTGCTTGATCGTGGCGGGGTCAAGGGATGGGTTGGCATCAATATTCTGATACACGGGACAACGCGGAGTGCGGATTTCGGTTGCTTCAATCGCTGTTTGCAATTCTACTCTCGCCGATTCCATTAGTGGAGAATGAAAAGCTCCTCCCACATTAAGCTTCAGGGCTCTTCTGGCACCGGCAGCCAATAATAATTCGCAGGCCTTGTCGATTCCGGCTACTGTTCCTGAAATGACAAGCTGCCCCGGACAATTGTAATTGGCCGGTACAACCACCTCATCAACCCGCTGACAGATATCTTCTACCGTAAAATCATCCAGGCCCAATACGGCCGCCATAGCCGAAGGTTGGATTTCGGTGGCCTTCTGCATCGCGTTTGCCCGTGCTGCAACCAGCCGGAGTCCATCTTCAAAACTCATAGCGCCTGCTGCGACAAGCGCAGAAAATTCACCCAGCGAGTGGCCGGCCACCATTAAAGGATTGAAGTTTTTGCCCAATGCATTGGCCAATATTACTGAGTGCAGGAATATTGCAGGCTGGGTGACCTTTGTTTCTTTTAATTCCTCATCCGTTCCGGCAAACATGATGTCTGTGATCCTAAAACCCAGAATTTCATTTGCTTGTTCAAATAACTTTTTGGAATCGGCATGAGATTCATACAAGTCTTTTCCCATACCTACAAACTGGGCTCCCTGTCCCGGAAAGATATATGCACTTTTCATAATAACAGTAATTTGTTATACAAATATAGCGATTTTATTCGGGCAGGAAACTGAGGCTGAAAAATTGATCGGGATCCAGGATTTCATTGGCAATTTCGAGCATCATGTCCGCATCCACAGCATCTATTTTTTGGAATATTTCCTCCAGGAATTGGATATCGTCGTGATCCAAAAGTGACTTGGCTTGAGCTATTATCAACGACAACCTGTTTTCTTCGCCAAGCGCAATCTGTCCCTTATATTTTTTCTTGGCCTGGGTCAATTGGAGCTCACTGAATCTATTGTCGCGGAGCTTCTTAAATTCCCGCAATATCAGTTGACGGGCTTTCAGGTATTTATCTTCGTCTGTGCCGAAATAAACTGAGAATAGACCGGTATCGGCAAATGGATGATAATTGGACTCAATGGTATAGGCTATTCCGTGTTTTTCCCTCACAATCATATTGAGCCTGGAACTCATCCCTATTCCGCCCAGAATATTATTCAACAATAATAATCCGATTTTTTTATCCTCATGAATGGAATATGCACGGCTTCCCAGCACATAATGGACCTGATTGATGGGTAATTTTCTGGACGTTGAATGTGGTAGGGAAGTCAGCAAGTCAGTCGCCGGAGCCCTCTCACTTGAATTTTCCTTTAAATGCCCAAAATATTTTTCTGTCATCCTCCGTACTTCCTTCATAGAGTAAGGACCACTGATGCCTATTACAATTTCGGAAGTCCGATAGTTTTCATTCAAAAACCGTTTGATGTCTGATTGTACAATGGTTTTCAGATCCTTCTCCTTGCCCAAAATATTATGTCCAAGCCCATGTCCCTCAAACACTATATCCTCAAAATCATCCAAAATGGCATCCTCCGGACTGTCCCTATACGAGGCGATTTCATCCAGCACAATACCTTTCTCTTTCACCATCTCCTCCTCCGGAAAAACGGAGTGAAAAAGCAGATCTTCGAAAATATCAAGTGTTCTGCCCAGATAGGGCTTCAAAAAAGAGGCATGAAGGCAAGTGTATTCCTTGGTGGTATAGGCATTGAGGTCTGCCCCAACCGATTCAAGGCGATTGAGGATCTGGGAGGTATTTCTCCGCTCAGTCCTTTTAAACAGGAGATGTTCGATAAAATGGGCCAGGCCAAATTTGGACACTTGTTCATCCCTGGAACCCGCTTTCACCAAAATACATGTATGTGCAATAGGGGAGTTTACCTGCTGATTTACCAACCGGATTCCGTTCGGGAACCGGAACACTTCAAAATCCATATACAATTATACGAAAAAGAGGGTGTCCAAATCGCTTGGACACCCTCAAAATATTTCTAATGCTTATTTATTGATTATCGTTTGATCTCTACACGACGGTTGAGCACACGACCTTCTTCTGTAGCATTGGAAGCAATAGGTCTTTCTTCACCGTAACCAACAGTATTTACTTTGTTGGCAGCAACTCCAGAATTCACCAGATAGGTTTTTACTGAGTTTGCACGGTCTTTTGAAAGCTGCATGTTGTAGGCTTCAGTACCTTCAGCAGAAGCGTGTCCTTCCAAAGTGACAGAAGCACCGCTTGAGCGCAGCTCGGAAGACAATTTATCCAAGATGGAGTAAGATTCAGTCTTCAAAACAGAGCTGTCAAACTCAAACTGAATGTTTGAATAACTAACAACTGCTTCTTCCTTAATGATTACCGGCTCAGGGAAGTTAATTGGGCAACCAGAACCGTCAACTACTGTTCCAGCAGGAGTGCCTGGGCATCTGTCATAGCGATCTGATACACCGTCACCATCTTCATCACGGTTCAACAGGTCAACTGTTCCTTCAAGAGTAGATACACGTTGCTTCAAAGCTTCCAATTCGTTTCTCAGACTTTCGTCTTTCAACTCATCATACAGCATGGCAACTGGATTGTGCCAAGTCAAATCAGGTTTGCTGCTTGATCCCAAAGAAAATTCAAGACCACCGTAGAAAGTCGAAAAACGGTTGTTGTGACTTGTTCCCGGAGGGCCGTACAAATCGTTACCCAATGTCAGGTACATATTGTGGCCAACATTCAAAGCTACCCGATCAGACAGTTTGAATTTGAAGCCAAATCCAACCGGAACATAGATATCACAGTCTTTATGCTCTGTTTTGCCGTTTGTTACAACTGCAGAACCTGATGCATCATTGCTGGAATATTGTGTTGTATTGTACTCATAATATCCCAATCCCAAGTTGGCATAGAAGTTTACCGAGTTTTCTCTTCTCAGGAAATCGATAGTTGCTAACTGGAATACCCCATCCAAACTTGCTGCATAATCAAATCTTGCAACGGATGATTGAAAATTCTGACCAACACGAGGCTCTTTGTTGTGGCCGATTACACTACCTCTTTGTACATTGGCTTGCAATCCGAACCAGCTTGAAAACTGCTTACGTGCTGAAATCCCATAAAACTCACGTACTTTATGATCCCATGGATCGTTAACTTTATTATGGAGCAACGTGCCCCCTGGACCGAATGCAGTATTCGCCATACTGATACCTCCATTAACGCCTATACTCCAAGTTCTGTATTGTGACCTTCCGCCAAATACAGTTGGCTGCTGAGCATTTGCCACCTCAGCCAAACCAAAGACTGAAATCAGCAAACAGACTGCCGCCGTTTTAATTGTAGAATACTTCATACTCATTCTGTTAAAGGTTAAAAAATTTTTATTGCCTAATTTTTGTTGCAAAACTAATCAATACTTTCAATAAATCAATAATAACTATGAATAAATCAATAGTATTGAATACGAATAAGGGAATATCAAATACTATTCCAAATTTCGGTTTTCAGTGATTTTGTGTTAAAAAATGTTAAAAAAGATGATTCGTGCCTCTTATACGTATATTCTTATAGGAGCAATAATGGAATACAGGAACAACAATGGATTTTCTCAAAAATTAAAATATATAGTGGATAATGGCGAAAGAGACGCCCGCCAATATCGCTGAGACCGGAATTGTAAGCACCCAAGCCCACAACAGACTGATGGTCACTCCCCATCGTACCGCTGAAACCCGTTTGACAACCCCAACTCCAATGATTGACCCTGTAATGGTATGGGTAGTAGAGACGGGGATCCCAAAATGTTCTGTGATTCCGAGCGTGATGGCTCCTGCAGTTTCGGCGCCCACTCCCTCAAGAGCGTTGACCTTAGTGATTTTAGTGCCCATGGTTTTGACAATCTTCCAGCCCCCACTCATAGTCCCCAATGCAATAGCAGAGTAACAGGTCAGCGGAATCCATTCTGGCATAGGGTCACCGGTTTCCAGGTATCCGCCGGCCACCATCGCGACAAAAATAATACCCATTACCTTTTGGGCGTCGTTCCCACCATGGGCAAAACTCAGCGCAGCAGAAGATACCAATTGCAGCTTTCTGAACCACCACTCCGCAACAGACGGTCGGGCCCGTTTGGAAATATTGATAATGGCCAAGGTGAGTATTATGGCAATTACCATCCCTATCAAAGGAGCAAATACAATAAAAGAAATGATTTTGAGGGTTGCAGCGATATTGATCGAACCAAGCACGCTGTCTCCCAGAATGAAAGCATGTGTCATCCCGGCACCAGCGAATCCACCGATCAGCGTGTGGGAGGAGCTTGAAGGCACCCCATAATACCAGGTAAATAGATTCCAGCCAATAGCTGCAATCAATCCGGCAAAAATCACTTCCAGGGTAATGTATTCTTCCAATACAGTTTTGGCAACGGTGTTGGCCACTTTGTGATCGGTAAAATAGAAATAGGCGGCAAAATTGAAGGTAGCTGCCCAAAGCACTGCCTGGAAAGGGGACAACACTTTGGTTGACACTATAGTTGCGATAGAATTGGCCGCATCATGGAAACCATTGATATAATCAAAGGCAATAGCCAGAATGACAACAATAACAAGAAGAGTGGTAATCATGTATTTAGGCGTTTTTGACTAAAATACTTTCCATTACATTGGCCACATCCTCACAACGGTCAGTGGCAGTTTCCATTGCAGACAATACCTCCTTGTACTTGATCAGTTCGATGGCATTGGTTTCAAACTCAAACAAATTTCCGACTGCGGTATCAAATATAAAGTCAGCCTTGTTTTCTACACTGTTGATGCGCACGCAGGAATCCGTAATATTACGGATATTTTTGAGGTTGCGCAGTTCATGTACAGCTTTGGAAACATCAATAGTCGCCTCAAGGATCAAATCGGCCAGATCCCGGATAGGTTTGGTCATTTTGACGACCTTGTAAAGTAACATGCGATTGGAGGCACCATGAATAAAGTCGGCCACGTCATCCAATGAGCTGATCAGGGTATAAATATCTTCCCGATCGAAAGGAGTAATAAAATTTTTTCCCAACTCCAGGTGGACCTGATGGGTGATATCATCACATTTATGCTCCAGGTCTTCTATGGTTTTGAACAACTCCACCCGCTCATCAAGATCGTCCGTACCAACGGCTTCGACCAATAATTTGCCCATATGGACAAGGTTATTGCTCATCTGCTCAAACAAAGGAAAAAACTTCTTATCCTTCGGAACAAAGTACTGGAAAATGCTATTCAGGGACATACGTTGATTGTTAAAATTTGAACAAAGGTATAACCTTAATGTTAAGTTAATGTTAAGTTATTCGTGTTTTACTTTCTCAAGGGTAAAGGCAAATGTGGTTCCCAAACCTTCAGTACTCCTCACATTGATTGTTTGTTGATGGGCCTCTATTATATGTTTGACAATGGCCAGGCCGAGCCCACTGCCCCCTATTTGGCGGGATCTGCTTTTATCTGTTCGGAAAAACCGCTCAAACACCCGGTTTAGGTACTTTTCCTCTATTCCAATACCATCGTCTGTCACCTCAACCAGCACCTGCTCGAATAGTTCGAATATCCGCACATTCGTTTGCCCTCCTATTTTACCATACTTGAATGAATTGTCTATCAAATTGACCAAAACCTGTCTGATTTTTTCTCTATCGGCATGCACAAAGGTTTGTTCCTGGTATTTTTCCTTGAACACAAGTTTTATCTGATGGGATTTTGCTTTATCTTCTAAGGATTCCAAAACTTCCCTGATCAGTAAAGTCAGGTCAAATTTTTGATAATTTACGGGGATCCCCCCACTTTCCAGCTTGGAGATTTCGTCCAGGTCCTTGATCAGGAAATTCAATCGGTCCAGATTGCTGGAGGCCTTACCCAAAAACCGTTTGGCCATTTGCGGATCATCTTCAAGCACACCATCCTGCAAGGCATCTACATACCCCTGTAAGGCAAAAAGCGGGGTTTTAAACTCATGGGAAATATTGGCGAGGAATTCCTTCCTGAATTTCTCTTGTTCTCTGAGCGTGTCAATTTCTTTTTTCTTGGCTTTGGCCCAATCCATCACTTCTTTCTCCACATCATTGATGGGGTCATCGCTCAATTTGTCACCCAGGGCATCCTTGAGGTCTTTGCCCAACTTGAGGTGACGGATCATTTTATAAATCAACCGGATTTTGCTATGAATATAGCGCTCGTAAAAATAATAAAAGAATGAAAAAGCCGCAATAAGGGAAAGGAGAAAGACGAATGCTGCCGCAGACCATTGCTTTTGAAAATAAAAGTTCATCGCTGCCAAGGCAAAAGCCACGAACAGCGCATTAATCAGGACAAGGGATCTGAATTTCATAGATCACTATTATGTATAATGAACATTAGGGCAATCGACTTAGGGCAATCGACCCAATACCGTCATTCCTCCGGTGACTGCATCACCAATTTTTACGTTTATTTCTGTACCAAGGGGCAAGAACAAATCCACCCTTGAACCAAATTTAATGAATCCAAACTCTTCGCCCTGTGTGACCTGATCCTGTTCGTTGACATACCATACGATACGGCGGGCCAGGGCACCCGCAATCTGACGCATCAGCACTTCCTGGCCATGCGGGGTCTGAAGGACAATTGTGGTTCTTTCGTTTTGGGTGGAGGATTTGGGGTGCCAGGCCACCAGGAATTTGCCAGGATGATATTTAAAGTAACGAACCAGCCCGCTGACAGGGTTTCGGTTTACATGCACATTGACCGGAGACATAAAAATGGACACCTGTAGCCTTCTGTCTCTAAAGTATTCCGGTTCCTCGGCTTCTTCAATAATTACCACTTTGCCATCAGCAGGGCATAATACCGCTCCGTCCAACACTGTTATTTTGCGGATGGGACTCCTGAAAAACTGAAGAATAGTCAATAACAACAAGAATGAGAGTACATACACTCCCCACCTCAACCAAGCCATCCCGGGCGCAAAATAGAAAACCAATGCATTTGCAACTACAATAACCGATATCGTAATCAAGAGACTGACATATCCTTCTTTATGGAATTTCATTTTTGAGATTTCTATAGATCAAACATACTGATTGTGGAAATGATATCCAAAAACAATCTGTTCAGAATTCCTGATTTCGTTGGATGTCAAGCTCCTCAACATATAACAAGCCAGTAGCGGGGTCTGACATAATTTTAAAGCTGAGCGTCAATTCGTCGTCTATATATTCCCCGTCCTTCCAGGATGGGAACCAAAACCCTATTGATTCCAATTGCTGTTTAATCCTTCGTTCAAGTTCCTTATCGAGCTGATCTTCTTTGGCAATAATGCTACTCGCTATACCCTCATTGCTGACCCTTATCGTGAAAACAGCCATCATTCCGGAGCTGTCGGGGCTCGCAACCGAATAGAGCTCTTCCTCCAGTTTTCGGATCAAATAGTCCGTAAAACCACTGTACTCATCGATATTGCATTTTTTAATCACAAAATTTTCTGCCTGAATAAACCAGGCTTGGGGAATCAGTTGGATGCTTTCCCCACTATTAATATAGTCTTGCAATAATTGTTCAAATCTTACCTGCTCGTGGAATCGTCCATTCTGATACCGAAGTTGACCTATCAGTTCCCGGGTATTGTCGGGGTAAACAAAGTCAATAGACCACAATCTCTCGGGCTTGCCGTTTTTCAACCGACCACTCAAAAGCAAAAAAGTGGCCCCATACTCGTTGTACCCTTTGATCTCTACATGCATCCTATATCGCCCATTGCCAGCGGTCACCCGCTGCCTGGCGCTGGTGTCCCAATAATCCCAAATTTCAACATCTTCATCGGAATGATTGACCACCAACATGGGTTTGCCATCCGGATAATAATACTTCCACTGTCCCACGGGTTGATTTTCAATAAAATTGACTTCCCATTTAAGTTGTCCATTGTTGTGATAGGCTTGAAAAACCCCGGATTTCAAGCCCTGATGATAACTTCCGCTTAATATTTTTCGGCCGGAGAGGTTATAATCGACGAAAGACCCATCAAAAGTTTGAGTGGATGGATCAAAACCTGCTTCTCTGACAATTGCAACAAATTGGCAGGATTTGTCGGCCAGGTAATAATTGTCATCATAATAAAAACGATACAGCCCCTGGCCCAGTCTTTCAAAATAGACCAAGCTATCTATCCGACTCTGTGACACGGCAATGGGTTTTGGAGTTGCTTTGGAAAAAGCAGGAACCCCTCCCACGATTATTGCCAGAAAAAAG
>DATGNG010000179.1:0-3968 GCA_035306865.1 Sphingobacteriaceae bacterium | reverse complement strand
GATAAATTCGCAGAGAAAATCGGTGTATTCCTCCAATGAGAATACCGGGAAGGGCTGACGTTTATAAAGAACACCCATGATCGAGCCTTCCACGATATGCAGGTGATGGAGCTTGACAAACTTGATCTGGGGAAAACGGTTGATTTCATCCGCATAACGGAGCATCATTTCACGGGTTTCCCACGGAAATCCAAAAATACTGTGTACACAGATTTCAAGCGGACTATTTTCCACCAATTTCAGTGTGGCCTCCAGCTCCTCATGACTGCAGCCCCTATTGATACGCTCTAATGTCTCATTATAAATGGACTCCATTCCCATTTCCAAATCCACATCGTACCTGTCGGAATAACTTTCGAGCAGCGCAATTTTGGCAAAATCAATACAGTCCGGCCGGGTGCCAACTGACAAACCAACCACATCTCCGGGCGCCAGACTTTCAGCTTCCCTAAGAGCCTCGTCATACATGGCCTGAAGGTAATGAACCGGGGCGTAGGTGTTGGTGTTGGGCTGGAAATAAATAACGAACTTTTCTGCGGCATAGCCATTGACAGCGCGCTTAATTCCCTCCTCCACCTGTTCGCGGATGGTGGGTAGTTTTCTGGCCGAATCCGGGGTGAAGGAATCCACATTGCAATAGGTACATCCACCGTAACCCTTGCTGCCATCCCGGTTGGGGCAGGTAAAATGGCCATCCACAATTACCTTAAATACCCTTTTTCCATCGTATTTTTGACGCAGGTAAGCCCCGTAATGATTATAAGGTTTCTGTCCGTTATCCAATAATGTTCCCATCAGGAGGCAAAGATACGGTTTTATGTTAATTTGTCGGGTGACCAATATTTTAATGTAATTTTGTCATCATTTCTCGAAATATTTCGCTTATTTTGGAGTCAAAAAGGAGGTTTGTGCCTTCAGGTCAACAGACGGTATATTTTTTGATGATTGAAATAGGAAAGTAAACGATTAAAATACGATAATATGATTTGGATTATTTTTGGTGGGATAATGCTGGTCAGCATGCTGGTCCAGTGGAGGTTTAAGAGTAAGTTTACAAAATATTCGGAAATGCCGCTGAGCAGTGGTATGACCGGAAGGGACATCGCCCAAAAAATGTTGAATGATAATGGCATTTTTGATGTACAGATCATATCATCCCCTGGCAAACTAACCGATCACTACAATCCGGCAAACCGCACTGTCAATCTGAGCCCTGAAGTTTTCAGTGGGAGGAGCATCGCTGCTGCGGCCGTTGCTGCACACGAATGCGGTCACGCTATCCAACATGCAAAAGCCTATTCCTGGTTGCAGTTTCGTTCAGCAATGGTGCCAATTGTGAGTGTGGCTTCCAGGTTGGTTCAATGGTTGCTGATGCTTGGAGTAATGATACTGGTTTTCAGCAATAACCCTATGGTTTTGGCTGGTGGGGTTGTGGCATTGGGTATTACTACCCTCTTTGCCTTTATTACCTTGCCGGTAGAGTTTGATGCTTCCAATAGGGCCTTGGCCTGGTTGGATGCAAACAGAGGGATTATGTCCAGCAGTACCGAACACAGCGGTGCCAAAGATGCCCTTTGGTGGGCTGCGATGACCTATGTTGTGGCTGCATTGAGTTCCCTGGTTATGTTGTTGTATTACGCCAGTATGTTGTTTGGTAGAAGGGATTAAGTAGAAGGGATTAGTTAGAATATGTTTCAGAATTTACAGGATAAATTAGATAGGGCCTTTAAGGTACTGAAAGGCCAGGGTAATATTACGGAGATCAACGTGGCCGAGACCATGAAGGAGATCCGGAAGGCTTTGCTTGATGCGGACGTCAATTACAAAACGGCGAAAGCATTTACTGATGAAGTGAAGCAAAAAGCATTGGGAGAGAATGTGCTGACCAGTATTTCGCCGGGGCAGCTATTGACCAAGATCATGAATGACGAGCTGACCGGGCTCATGGGAGGGGAGGTGTCCGAATTGGATCTTTCCAATAATCCTACCGTCATTCTGATTGCGGGTCTCAACGGTGCAGGTAAAACCACTTTTTCGGGAAAACTGGCCAATTACCTCAAACAAAAGAAAGGTAAAAAGCCGCTTTTGGTGGCAGGTGACGTTTATAGACCTGCTGCTATCAATCAGTTGCAGGTATTGGCCGAGCAGATCGGGGTACCCGTTTATGCAGATACCGAATCCAAGGACCCCATTGCCATAGCCAAAGCTGGTGTAGATGAAGCTAAGCGCAATGGTCACAATGTGGTGATTGTGGATACCGCCGGTCGTCTTGCTATTGACGAGGCTCTGATGAATGAAATCGCGGCGGTACGTGATATCACCCAGCCTCATGAGATTCTATTTGTGGTGGATGCGATGACTGGTCAGGATGCAGTCAATACTGCCAAGGCCTTTAATGATAGGCTGGACTTTACCGGGGTCGTGCTGACCAAATTGGACGGTGATACCCGTGGCGGTGCGGCGCTTTCCATCAAATCGGTGGTAAATAAGCCCATTAAGTTTGTCGGGACCGGGGAGAAAATGGACGCATTGGATGTCTTTTACCCCGATCGTATGGCTTCCAGGATCCTGGGGATGGGGGATGTGGTTTCCCTGGTGGAACGGGCCCAGCAACAGTTTGATGAGAAGGAAGCGGCCGAATTGCAGCGCAAAATCCGCAAAAACAAGTTTGATTTCAATGATTTCAAGAATCAAATCCAACAGATCAAGAAAATGGGTAATATGAAGGATCTGATGGGAATGATTCCGGGAGTAGGGAAGGCTATGAAAGATGTGGA
The DNA here is from genome assembly GCA_035306865.1 of Sphingobacteriaceae bacterium. Lineage (GTDB taxonomy): Bacteria > Bacteroidota > Bacteroidia > Sphingobacteriales > Sphingobacteriaceae > DASRQK01. The sequence goes on along the minus strand of DATGNG010000179.1, from coordinate 1,191 downwards.
TATTGATGATAATGCTTTTACTCCTATCGAAGCAATCATCAATTCTATGACACCTTATGAGCGGGAAAATCCGGATGTGATCGATCAGAAGCGTCGTGTCCGGATTGCCAAGGGTTCAGGTACTGAATTGGTGGAAGTCAATAAATTGATGAAGCAGTTTGGGGATATGCGGAAGGTGATGAAGCAGATGTCCAATCCGGCTGCCATGTCCAAGATGATGCGGGGAATGCCGCGGCCACCTATGGGAAGATAAATAAGAAGTTTGACGCAAAAGCTATGCACGCATAGCTTTTTTATGTATATTTGGGGCCGTAAAACCAAAGATTATGCTTTTTGAACTAACCGAAGAACAAAAAATGATTCGGGACGCTGCAAGGGATTTTGCTCAGAATGAGTTGAAACCCGGCGTTATCGAACGTGATGAATTGCAAAAATTTCCAGCAGAACAGGTAAAGAAGCTCGGCGAGTTGGGCTTTCTGGGGATGATGGTTGATCCAAAATATGGGGGTGCAGGAATGGATGCCGTTTCCTATGTATTGGTCATGGAAGAATTGTCCAAAATTGATGCATCGGCATCAGTAGTGGTTTCGGTCAACAATTCCTTAGTCTGTTTTGGATTGGAGAAATTTGGCAGTGAATTTCAAAAGGAGAAGTATCTCAAACCTTTGGCATCAGGGGAGCAGATTGGCGCATTTTGTCTCTCAGAACCTGAAGCGGGTTCAGATGCCACCTCTCAACGTACCACCGCAGAGGACAAGGGTGATTATTACTTGTTGAATGGTACCAAGAATTGGATCACCAATGGGAGTACCGCCTCCACTTATTTGGTTGTCGCCCAAACCGATCCTTCCAAGGGTCACCGGGGCATCAATGTGTTGATTGTGGAGAAGGGGATGGAAGGGTTTACGGTAGGCCCCAAAGAAAATAAGCTGGGTATCCGCGGTTCGGATACACATTCCCTGATGTTCACAGATGTAAAGGTTCCCAAAGAAAACCGGATTGGCGAAGATGGGTTCGGATTTAAATTTGCCATGCAAACACTGGAAGGGGGGCGAATCGGAATTGCTTCCCAGGCTTTGGGTATTGCCTCCGGGGCATATGAGTTGGCCCTGGCTTATGCCAAAGAACGTAAAACTTTCGGAAAACCTATTGCGGATCATCAGTCCATTCAATTTAAGTTGGCCGATATGG
>DATGNG010000178.1:0-6689 GCA_035306865.1 Sphingobacteriaceae bacterium | reverse complement strand
GTACTATTCGATGGGGAGTGCAATCTCTGTAATGGATTTGTGCAGTTTCTGATTCGGCAGGATAAAAAACAGCTCCTGCGATTTGGCACGCTTCAAAGGGCAGACCGAAAATTCCAAAATCAGAAAAGTACGGACATCAATACCATTAAGAGAAAAAGTAATACTCCTACCTCAGTAGTCTATATCCGCAAGGGGCAACAATATATGCGATCCAATGCGGTTCTCTATATTTTGAAAGATCTGGGAGGAATATGGTTATTTACTCAGATTTTTTGGTTGGTCCCCCGCTCCTGGAGAGATGTTATTTATGAATGGGTAGGCCGGAACCGATACAAATGGTTTGGAAAAAGTGGACAGGACCACTGTACTTTATCCCCTGAACTTTTTGTACAGCCGGATTCCCAGCATTAAGAGGATGGCGAGGGCCAATAGGCCAAGAACGCCAAAAATCCAGGTGACCGCACTTTTGAGGACCACCATAAATACGATGGCAAACAGAAAGATCGTGGCCACTTCGTTCCAAAGCCGCAGTCGGCTGGAAGTCCAGGTGCTGCGACCCTCTCTCAATTGGAACATAACTCGCTGGCAAACGAAGTGATAGGCAATCAGGCCGAGAACGAAGGCGAGCTTGACCTGCATCCAGCCGACCTGTAGCAGGGATGGAACCTGGTATAGCATGACCAATCCCGCCAACACCGTCAGGTACATGGATGGCACGGTGATCACCCACCATAGCCGACTTTCCATCAACTGAAATTGCCGGTGCAGGACCTGGTATTCCTGCTCCGGCTTTTCTTTGGCTTCTGTATGGTAAATAAATAAGCGTACCATGTAAAATAGACCTGCAAACCAGCAGACTACAAAAATAATATGGATCGCTTTGGCGTACAGATAAATCATAAACGCTTAAGTTTCCGGTTATTTTGAATAACTGAACTCCTTGATCACTTCAACAGCATACTTGACATTGTCAAATGGCATGTCCGGGCTGATCCCATGTCCCAGATTGAAAATATATCCATCCACACCACGCATACGTTCAAACAACTCGTGGATCTTGCGACGAATAACCGATTTGTCGGCATACATCACAAAAGGATCCAGGTTACCCTGCACAGCTATTCCGGCAGGAAGACTGTCCTTGATGCGACGCAGATCAGCATTCCAATCCACCGAAACCACATCCGGTCCGGCTTCTGCCATCAAAGGTGCAAATACCGAACTACCTTTCCCAAAGGAAATGATTGGCACGCCCTCCCGTTTCAATCCAGCTATGATCCGTTTATTATAACGGTGTGAAAACTCCTCATAATCCGACCAGGACAAAGCATTCGCCCAACTATCAAACAATTGCAAGGCATTGACCCCGGCATCAATCTGCATATTCAGATAATCAATGGTCAGGGAGGTGATTTTATCCAATATTAGATGAGCCACCTCCGGTTCATTGTTGAGCATCAGCTTGGTGCGTTTGAAATCCTTGGAAGAACCACCCTCCACCAAGTAACTCAATACCGTAAAGGGCGCGCCGGCAAACCCGATCAGGGGGATCGAACTATCCAATCGTTGCTGTACCACCTTGATCGCATCCCCAACATATTGCAATTTATCGACTACATCCACCTCCAGGGCCTCGGCATCGGCCATTGTACGCACCGGATTGGCAAACCTGGGGCCCACTCCCTGCTCAAAGCTCAACAATCCTCCCATTGCCTCTCCGGTCACCAGGATATCTGAAAAAAGAATGGCTCCGTCAATGCCCAGCAAATCTACTGGCAGCATGGTCACATCCGCAGCTATCTCTGGTGTCTTGCACATCTCCAAAAAAGAATAGCGGTTTTTGATTTCCCAGTACTCCTTCATAAATCGTCCGGCCTGGCGCATCATCCACACCGGCGGTCGGTCATTGGGCTGCGAAAATGCAGCACGGATCAGCAAATCATTTTTCAGTTGTTTTGTTTTTGTAGTCGTTGTCACTCTTCCTCCTTTGGTATTTCGTTTTCTATTTTATTTACAATTTGTGATATTCTTGAACTTACTTCCAGCTTGCGTGTCACTTCCAGGTAAGCCCTCACTCTTCCGTAATCCTTTTTTCGCAGGTTGAGCGTGGCAAGATGGACCAGGATAATAGCCTTATCATTGGGTCTGCGGAATGGCAAACGGGAGGCAATCTGAAAGTGATGTTCGGCTTTGAGATAGTCCTCTGCCTGCAAAGCCAGGTTACCACTCATAAACTCATAATAACTGCGTCTCCTGTTTCGCAGGCGTTCCGGACGGTGAATCTCGGCCAGCAGTTCCCTGGCTTTTTCATAATCCTTCCGCTGAAAGGCCTGAGTTGCCAAAAAAACAGTTCCTTCCCTATAATAGCTCCAGACCAAATAAGCAATACCCAAACCTGCCAGACCAGCCGCCTGATAATTGCCTTTATAAAGTGCCAAGACCACCAACACAGAGGCAAGAGCCACCACTATCCAGCGAATTTTTGAAGTCAACATGAGCGTAATAATTAATTAACCCTGATTATCGGTAAATTTATATCCAACCCCACGGATGGAATGGAAATATATGGGATGTTTTTGGTCGGGTTCAAAATACTTTCTGAATGTCAGGATAAAATTGTCAATGGTGCGTGTGGATGGGTAAACATCATAATTCCACACCGTTTCCAAAATCTGCTCCCTTGAAACAGCCTCATTCCTACGCTCAATCAATAATTTGAGCAACATGGTTTCTTTCTTGGTCAGCGATGTTACTGATCCATCTGCGTGATGCAGTTCGTAGGAGTTGAAATGGATCACCTTGTCCCCTATCTGATAGGTATTCAATTCCTTCAAGTCCTCCCCTTTGAGGCTTCTACGCACCAAAATGCCAACCCTCAAAATCAATTCTTCCAAATTGAACGGCTTGACCAGGTAATCATCAGCTCCCTTTTTCAATCCGGTCACTCTGTCCTCACTGCTGTTTTTAGCAGTCAGGAACATAATGGGAACTTCTGTGTTTTGTAAACGTATAGTTTCAGCTACCTGAAAACCGTCAATTTCCGGAATCATCACATCCAGAATCACCAGATTGAAGCGTTCTTCCTTAAACACCTTCAATGCTTTTTTCCCATCGGTGGCAGTAGTCACCCGGTAGCCTTCCATTTCAAGATTGAGCTTGATGGCTTCCAATAGGTGTTCCTCATCCTCTACCAATAATATTCTTTGCTTACTTTGCATAATTCCTAAAAGTTACTTCAAAAATACTTCCCTTTGGTGAATTATCTCTAACCCTGATCTGTGCATCATGCATCTCAAGCACAGTTTTGACAATATATAATCCCAAACCCGTACCCTTTGTCTTACGTGTCCCCTCCTGACCAACCCGATAAAATTTGTTGAAAATACGTTTTTTTTCACCAGCAGCAATACCCACCCCCTGATCTGCAACAGAAAAATGCACACTGTCATTTGGAGAGTCTGCCCAAAGCCTGACCTTGATTGCTTCGGTCTCAGGGGAATATTTGATCGCATTTTCTATCAAATTGGTCACGACATTGGTGAGGGCAAAGCGATCAGCTTTGATATAAATATCTGGTTCAATCTCAGTTTCTATCACCTGAGATGTACAGGCATTGATCTGCAGGAGATGGGAAACGCCTTCGATCAGTTCGGAAAGGTTGAGTTCATCCTTTGGAAATTGGGGCCGGACGCTTTCAAGTTTGGTCGCAATCAACACATTCTCCACCAAATAATCCAAACGCTCAATATCTTTGAGTGAGTTGGAAATAAATTGACCCTGCTGTTCTTTGCTAAGCGAACGTTTGAGCATGGTCTGCAAATACAGTTTGATCGATGCCAGGGGAGATTTGAGCTCGTGCGTCACCGCCAACAAAAAATTGCGCTGCTGCTGCTGCAACTTGAAATCCCGGACAAAGGCCCCTTTTAGCCTAAAGGCAAAAGCCACAAAAAGGATCATAAAGAAGACCCCCTCCCCAATAATCATTTCCTTCCGCTCCGGCACAGCCTCCACCAAAATCACCCCCCACCAAATCAATTGGGCTGCCGCATAGAAAAACAAAAAATAAAATATCAATAGCGATCTACGCATAGAGTTCAAATCAATTCACCAACAAAAGTATTGATTTCAAGTGTCAAAACCATAAAACCCCCACAATATGACATTATTAGGAAGATTACGTAATTTTGCGCCATGCAATTGCTGGATAAAAAGTCGGTCTTCTTTGACCTGGATCATACGCTATGGGATTTTGACAAGAATGCAGAGGAGACCCTTGCCGAATTGTTTCAAGCTTACAACTTTGAGAATTTAGGCCTAAATTCTGCGGATGGGTTTATAGAAACCTATACCCGCAACAACCATAGGCTTTGGGCCGAATATCATCAGGGGAATATCAGCAAAGCAGAATTGCGTGCTGCACGCTTCGCTGACACATTTATGGAACTGGGCCTGGCACCAGAACTATTTCCTGCTTCTTTTGAAGAGGATTATATCCGCATTTGCCCTCAAAAAACCAACTTATTTCCTCATACCCATGAGATTTTGGACTATTTGAGCGGACAATATAGCCTTCATCTGATTTCCAATGGATTTAAAGAGGCTTCACACACAAAAATCACAAAATGTGACTTGGGCAAATACTTCCAGACAGTGGTTATTTCAGAAATCATTGGCATTCACAAACCTCATCCTGCTATTTTTCACCATGCGGTGGAGAATGCCCAGACCCGGATTCCCGAAAGTGTCATGATTGGCGACAGCCTTGAAGCCGATGTGCGGGGAGCCCAGAATGTAGGCATGGATGCAGTATATTTAAATCCCAAACAACTTGAAGTCCCTGAAGATGTCAGGCGTAGCATTAGCCACCTGGAAGAGTTGACCAAGCTCCTGTAATTTTTATAAACCTCAATATTTCTAAAACGGATCGGGTTTAATACTGTTAGAACTGATCAGGACCAAAGTCGTCGTCCATGTCGCGATCGCGATCATTTTTTCGCTGAAAATCCTGTTGACCAAACCGATAGCTAAACGATAAGGTAAACATCCTTCTCATCCATCGACTTTCGTACTCTCTGTAAACATGCTGGGTCTGGGTATAACCTCCCCAGCGTCTTTGGTTGAAAATATCACGCACATTGAACATGACGCTACCTCTTTTCTGCATCACATCCAGACGCAAACCGGCATCCATCACATAGTTTTCTACGCTTTTACCCTGGGCCATGACACGGGGAGCACGGTAATCAAAGCGGGTCTGTCCAGAAAAATTGGGGGTAAAACGTACGTTTAGAGTTGCATTGGCATTCCAGCTAAAGCCTTCGGTCGAAGCGATCCCAAATTGCTCGCTTCCCTCAAAACGGGTAAAGTAAGTATTGACATTGGTCATCAGATCCAGGTTCTTAGCAAGATCAAACTTGGAAATCAACTCAAACCCCGTTGTTTCATTGCGGCTGATATTCTGCCATTTCGAATAAGTAGCCCCACTGGTTTCATCCACCACAGTCATGATCGGTTGAGCTACATCATTCATCCGGCGATGATACACCGATGAGGTCAGCGTGACTGCCTGCCAAAATTTAGCATAACTCAATTCAAAGGAATGTATATCTTCCGGCAACAAATCCGGATTTCCCTGCCTTATATTCAAAGGATCTGATACATCCACAAATGGGTTGACCTGCCAGCCCCGCGGTCTCCTCACCCGACGCGTATAGCTGGTCTGCAATTGATTGCCTTCTCCAAACTCCTGCGTCACAAACAAACTCGGATATACCCTGAAATAATCCAGTGCACCATCTGTGCGGCGGTTAGCCTCTGGAACATCTGGATCAAGGCTAAAATAAGAGGTGTTGAGATAGGCTTGTTCTGCACGTAACCCTATCTGCACTCCCAACCTATCGGTCAGTTTTCGCTGATAATTGGTATAAAGCGCATGGACCCGACTATCCATATCAAAATCATTGCTCACATCATAATCCGGCTCCAGCGGAGCTCCATTGAGGGCCAAACGGGAAAACTGATGGTCAGCGGACATGCGAATATTTGTTCGATATCCCAGCTCCAGTTTGTGATTCTCATCAAACGGGCGGACATAATCCACTTGGAAATTCAGGTTCCGTCCATCTTCTGTTGATTGATTGATGCGATGCTCATTTCCAGAAACTGCCATAAAATTTTGTGCAAAGGTGTTTGTACCTTCCTCCCCATCACTTCCATAACCAATATTGACGACCAGTTCTTCCCGTTGCCGGGCAAATTCATGCTTAAAATCCAGATTGATATCATAGCCCAAGTCGTCTTCTGTCTGTTCTGAGAACCGCTCACTGTTGCCATTAAGACTGGGATGATTGAGATAGGTGTAAAAAATGTCTTCGTTTCGGTTGTTTTTGCGAATACTGAAATTTCCTGAAAGCCCAATTGTTGTTTTCTCGCTAAGATAATGGTCAACCCCCAGTTTTATCCCATTGTTGAGGCCAAGCCTATTGCTTTCACTTATATTGTTGGTGAGACTGTTGGTGGACAATACTTGAGTAGAATTCGATCCATCTCCCACATTATTACGGCGGTTGAAATTATAACTGCCAAAATAATTGAATTTTCGGTCACGGTAATTGAGGTTGACTCCGGCCCCAAAGTTTTCATATGAACCTGCAGAAGAGTTGATCGCACCATTCAGACCGGTTCGCATA
>DATGNG010000177.1:0-7566 GCA_035306865.1 Sphingobacteriaceae bacterium | reverse complement strand
TACTCAGTAATTGTGGAGCGGTACCCTACTGCGATGATTCTTTTTCGCAGTTTTATGGTTACCTTGCTGGACAGAACGGAAAGGCTGTTACCCAGCCTGACTCCGGAGGATCTAAAAGATGATTTTCCATTAATGAAACCCTTGAAACTATGATTCATTTAGACCATATTTCCAAAAAATTTGGCAAGTTTAAAGCGCTGAACAATATCAATCTCACTTTTGAAAAAGGAGAATGTCTGGCACTTATCGGCCCCAATGGTTGCGGAAAAACAACACTGATCAAATCAATTCTGGGCATGGTCATCCCATCCGAAGGAAATATTCAATTTGATGGAAAGGATATAAAAAATGATTGGTCCTACCGCGAAAAAATTGGTTATATGCCTCAAATCGGAAGGTATCCGGAAAACATGACTATAGGCCAGGTGCTGAATATGATGAAAGATATCCGGAAAGTTCCGGAAAATAAACTCGATCTGGAAGTAGCCGAGCTTTTTGAAATCGATGGACTTTTGGACAAAAAAATGAGTACCCTTTCTGGTGGTACCCGGCAAAAGGTCAGTGCCTGCCTGGCATTTATGTTCGATCCCAAAGTTTTGATCCTGGATGAGCCAACTGCAGGTCTTGATCCGGTTTCGGTCGAGTTGTTGAAAGAAAAAATCCTCCGGGAAAAAGCAAAAAACAAGTTGATTATTATCACTTCCCATGTGTTGAGCGAGCTGGATGACCTGGTCACCCAGGTAGTCTATATGTTCGAAGGGCGGGTGGCATTCCACAAGTCACTGCAACAACTCAAAATGGATACCGGAGAAGGCAAACTTTCGAAGGCCATCGCACACATTATGATGAATCAGCAAAAACAAATGCATTATCAGGAATAGTTAACAATCCCAACATCCGACCATGAATAAAATGATCAAATATATTCTTGCCGACATACTGAAAAACAAAATTGTCATTGCCTATACCTTGGTTCTTTTGGTGCTGTCGTTCAGCATCTTTACCTTTGAAGACAATGCCACCAAGGGTGTATTGAGCCTGTTAAACCTGTTATTATTCATTGTACCACTGGTGAGTGTGATTTTTTCTACCATCTATCTGTACAACAGTTCTGAGTTTATTGAATTATTGGTGAGTCAGCCTCTCAAAAGAAAATCTATCTGGATGAGTATGTTTTTTGGCCTTGCCTCCGCATTATGCCTCGCTTTTCTGATCGGGGTAGGCATTCCTGTATTACTCTTTGCTGCCTTTACCCCCGGATTTATTCTGGTGGGATGCGGGCTTATACTATCCATAATTTTCGTCTCCATTGCACTATGGGCAGGAGTAAGGATAAGAGATAAAGCGAAAGGAATTGGCCTTGCGATTATGCTCTGGCTTTATTTTGCCTTGCTATTTGATGCACTGGTACTCTTTATGCTCTTCCAATTTGCCGATTACCCTATAGAAAAAGGAATGGTGGCCGTTTCCATGCTCAATCCCATCGATATCAGCAGGATCCTGGTTCTACTTCAAGTCGATATTTCGGCCATGATGGGTTATACAGGAGCTATATTCCGCAACTTTTTCGGCACCGGAATGGGAATGGGGATTACTGCACTCGTGCTTTTACTGTGGACTTTGATCCCGGTGTGGTTCTCTGTCCGTTATTTCAAAACCAAAGATTTATAAAAAACAGTTGAAATTCATTGAATCATTGATTTATAACAATAATATGATAATAAAGGACAAATTTGTCCTTATTTTTACAAAGAAAAATTTTAATACTTTCATTAATACATTACGCCATGATCAAAACTGATATTCTTGACGTCACCCGCATAGAGCCGCGGTTGAAACATCCGACCATCTTTTCGCATTTTGATGCCCTTGAAGCTGGAGAAGCATTTACCATTTCCAACGATCACGATCCAAGACCGCTTTACTATCAATTGTTGGGCGAACGGGGTAATATTTTTACCTGGGAATACCTGGAATCCGGTCCTCAACGCTGGCAGGTCCGCATTGCCAAGAACGGAAAAAGAGAAGAAACCGTAGGGGAAATCGCTGCTAAAGACATTCGAAAGGCCGATGCCTTCAAAAAACTGGGGATTGACTTTTGCTGTGGAGGTAGGAAAACCGTCAGTGAAGCTTTGGCGGAAGCCGGCATTAGCAGAGAGCAATATGAGGCCGAATTGGAAAAAGTTGCCAATAGGCAGATTGGTGGCGTAGCCCACAATTTCGATAGCTGGGGATTGGGATTCCTGTCGGATTACATTTTCAATGTTCACCATCAATACATTCGTGAAAACGGGCCGATTTTGGAGCAATTAGCCGAAAAAGTTGCCCACAGACACGGAGGACAGCATCCGGAATTGAATGATCTGGTTGGCGTAGTCCAAAACCTGATGGCCGAATTGTATAGCCATATCCAGAAAGAAGAACAGATACTCTTCCCGCTGATCAAGCAATTTGAACAGCAGGGTGCCAAACCACAGATGGGAGTAGATGGCCCTATTGCCCGAATGGAAGCAGAACATGAAGATGCCGGGAATGAGTTGAGGACACTACGTAAACTGACCAGCGATTATACCCTGCCAATAGGTGCATGCAATTCTTACACCTATCTATTCCAAAAATTGGAAGAGTTCGAAAGCGATTTGTTTCAGCATATCCATCTTGAAAACAACATTCTCTTTCCTAAAGCGATTGAAATGGAAAAAGCAATGATGGCTGTTTAATCCTTCCATTTTAAAAATGGTTTATTGATGATTCCCCAATGCAGCTTCGGTCCTTTGACCCTTGGTAATAATAAGGACCGGGCTGTCATCAGGGGTATTTAGATAAATACAAAAATATGGAAATCCTGCTAAGTAGTCCGCATGCTGCAGCGCTTTTGAAAGCAAAAACCGCACTTCTCAATGTCATTGATCCTGAACTTAATGTCAATATCATTGACCTGGGATTGGTTTACGAAGTTCGGTTTCCAACCCAGGAAACGATTGAGGTCATCATGACACTTACCACCTCTCATTGTCCGATGGGGGAGGCCATTACTACCTGGACCCAGCAGGCCCTGGCAAAAGAATTTCCAGAATTTCAGGTGCAGGTGAACCTCGTTTGGGATCCACCGTGGACTTTTGAAATGATCTCCGAAGAAGGCAAAAGACAACTGGATCTGGCCTAAAAAAAATGTTTATTTATTGATGGATTTCTTGTCTATTTTCAATAAAATACGTATTTTAGCTTTTGGATGCAAGTGAGAGAAAAATACAGTGGAGGGGTGGCAAAACTACTCATAATGGTGCTGGCAATGTTGTCACTTTTGCAACCATTCCAAAAAGATTTTATTACCGCTGGCTTTTATCTGAATCGCGATTTTATAGCAGCCAATTTCTGTGAAAACCAGGATCAGCCCGAGTTGTATTGCGATGGTATCTGTCAATTGAAAAAAAGCCTGAAAGAGGCAGCAGAACAGGATCAGGAAGAAAGTATCCTGCATTTAAAACTGGAAATCCAGTTTTTTGAAACTGCAAGTGAATCTATAAAAGCGGTTCATCCTACCCTAATAAAAACTTCAACACCCCAATTCAAAGATACTCAGCCAACGGATCCTTTGTTGACTGCGATCTTTAAACCACCTATTCTTTCCTAAGCTCTTTTTACGCTGATTTTCCTGTGCATTTCTTTGTATAATCATTGAAGGTTTGATTATACCTGGGATTACTGTGTTCAGAGTAAAATCACGTTTCCATTCCAGTTTAAAAAAAACGTTTATTACATATTTATATTTAATTGAGATGAAATCATATTTGTTTGTTTTAGCCGCCATTTCCCTAATTACCTTTGGTTCCTGCAAAAAAGATAAAACAGAGCCCCAGGTCAATATTGACAAGATCAAAATTACCGAAACCCAGATTGGGGACACCAAAGTCACGCTTTATGCGGACCAGGACAAATTATCCGTGGGCTTCAATGCCATCTATTTTACACTTGAGGATGCATCGGGAATTAGAGGAGATTTCCAGACCACTATCACAGTGAACCCCTTGATGGATATGCACAGCATGGAGCACAGCAGTCCGGCCATTCAACCTACCTTTGATCCCAATACAAAAATGTATCAGGGAGCTGTGGTATTTACGATGCCTTCAGGAGAAATGGGAAGCTGGAAATTAGAATTAAGGCTGGATGGGCTGAGCAAAGATTTGGAAGTAATGGTCCACCCTGCTCCAGCCAATACCAAACCGGTTGGCTCCTATCAGGGTACGGACGGCAATTTTTACGTAATCAGTCTAATCCATCCATCGGACCCCAAAATCGGAATCAATGATTTGCTAATCCTCGTGAATCGTAGAGCCAGTATGCATAGCTTTCCTGCCGTATCCAACCTGAGCATTGAGATGGAGCCTGAAATGCCTTCCATGGGCCATGGTTCACCGAACAACGAACACCCTGCAGCCATGGGCGATGGGATCTATAAAGGCAAAGTCAATTTTACCATGACCGGAGACTGGAGGCTGCACTTTAAGCTTAGCCAGGATGAAGAGGTGCTGGTCGAAGACGCATTTCTTGACTTAATGTTTTAAAGCAAATGATGGGATGCTTTAAAGTAAATGACGGATTGGATGAATTAATAGATGAATCATGAGAAGGAATAGATGGCTCCAAAAGAGCTGGAAGAATAGGATCTTGGTTTTTGTGAGTCTGCCCTGGATATTTTTGGAATTCGGAGTACCGGCCCTGGCACAGGAAACCCTGGTGAAAGAAGTAAAAATAGAGGAAATTACAGTCAGCAGAAAAGAGGACCTGGCAACCGGCATCCAAAAGGACAAAAGAGCCAGCCTGCAGATGCCCACAGATAAAGTGCTGGAACAAATACCCGGATTACAAATGGTCAAAAGAGGCAATTATGCCTGGGAACCCACGATCAGAAGCCTCAATGCCGGGCAGATCAATGTGACCATTGACGGAATGCATATTTTTGGGGCCTGCACGGATCGTATGGACCCTGTCAGTTCCTATATTGAGCCCAATAACCTGCAGCGCATCAGCCTCAATCTAAGTCCGGATTTTGGAAATTACGGCGGGAGCATCGGTGGAGGAATTGATTTCAAGCTCAAACAATCTGAATTTAGCCAAGCTCCAACATTCAGGGGTTCACTGGGCACAGGGTTTGAAAGTAATGGACAGGGAATCCAAACACTGGGTTCCCTGGAATACATGGGGCAAAGGATTTCCCTTCAGGCCAACGCCATTTTCAAAAAGTCCGAAAATTACCATGCATCAAATAAAGAGGAAGTTTTGTTTTCGCAGTACCAAAAATGGAATGCAGCAATTTCTGCCGCCTACAAATTGAATCATGACCACGAGCTCCACCTGAATTACATACAAGATGAAGGCAGGGACATTGGCTACCCGGCATTGACTATGGATGTGGCCTTTGCAAATGCAAAAATCGCTTCGGTGGCCCATCATTTTCATCGCTCCTCCACACATCAGGGATTGATGCACTGGCAAAACAAGGTCTATTACAATTTTATTGACCACGCCATGGATGACACCCAGCGCCCGGCAGATCAGGTACCCATGCATATGGATATGCCCGGGCAGTCGCGCACTATCGGATTTTATTCCGAAGCCAGATTCCTTTTACCTTTGGATCAGCTACTGGATATCCGGCTCAGTGCTTATCAAAATCAATTGTCCGCGGATATGACCATGTATCCCGATGTTGGCTCCCCAATGTATATGTTTACTATTCCAGATGCAGAGCGCCGGCATTTAAGCCTTGATTTATCGGATAAAATCAGCTTCGGAAGCAGGTTTATGGCTTCCTTAAACTCCACGCTTACCCTCAGTGCCTCTCACTTATTCAGTGAAGAAGGAAAAGCCCAATTGTCGGGCATGCTTAGCGGGGACGATCCGGCCCGGATGGATTTTCTATGGAATCTCAATTTGAGGGGAGATTATACGCTGGACAATCATTGGGGGTTATCGGGACATCTGGGAAGGACCAGCAGGAGCGCCTCTTTGCAGGAATATTACGCCTTCTATATATTTAATAGGCTGGATGGATATGATTATTTGGGCAGCCACCGGCTGAATCAGGAAAAAGCATTCAATGCCAATTTGGGTATTAATTTTCAACAAGGCCCTTTGCAGGCAGAAGCCAATGCTTTTGGTTATTTTTTCAGAGATTATATAGCTGGAAGGGTACTATCGGACTTTAGTGAGATGACCATTGGTGCCAATGGGGTGAAACAATACCAAAATATAGGAAATGCCAGGTTGATTGGTGGAGAACTATCCATAGGTGTACAAATAGATGAAAACCTGAGATTCAGAAGCAGCAACACGTACAGTAGAGGTACCGATGAACAGGGCAATGCACTGCCACTGATCAGTCCCTTCCAAACAGTAAATACGCTGTATTGGTCTCTGCGGGGCTTTCATCTGGATGCTGAATTCCAATATGATGCTGCACAACAACACGTGAGCCTGGAGGCCTATGGGGAATCGCCAACCCCTGAAGTTGCACTCCTACACATTGGTGGAAGAAAGAGCTTTCAAATCGGACGCCCCCTGTTGACTGCCTCAATAAAAATTGAAAATGTGATGGATAGACAATATTATAGGCATCAGGACCTCATGAAAATTGCCAGACCCGGCAGGAACATTATCGCTGGTTTGATGCTTGGATTTTAGGTTATCCACAAAAAATCGCGAATGTGGATAAATAGTCCGTTTTTTGTCTCTTGATTTTTGTGTAAATGTGCGCTACGTCATATTCCTGAGCACCCTTTGGGGTTAAATTTGTAGAGGAGCCTCCCCTTCTTTTAGACCGTAAATACGGGCGGCTCAATCTAATAAAATCAGGAAACTATGGAAAAATATGTGATCAAGCGCAATGGGGAATACTTGCCCCTGGAAATCTGGAAAATCGAAGATGCTATAGACAAAGGATTCGCAAGTGTTTCCAAGATAGTGGATCCGACAGTATTCGAACAAGTATTGGTAAAACTGGAACCCAAGGACACCTGGGCGGTCGAAGAAATTCAAGATCTGATAGAAAAAACTCTTTATGACCACGGTCATTTTGAAGTGATGCGATCCTTTATGTTGTACCGTCATACCCGCAAACTGCAAAGAGAACATATTGACCGTTTCAACGAGGACACCACCTATGTAGATAGTACGCAGACCATAGAGGAATATATCAGTCAGACGGATTGGAGAATCAATGCCAATGCAAATACCTCCTATTCCAATGCTGGCTTGGTCAACAATACAGCCGGAAAAATCATTGCCAATTTCTGGTTGGACAGAGTATATAGCAAAGAGGAGGGTTATGCCCACCGCAACGGGGATATCCATATCCATGATCTGGACTGTCTAACCGGATATTGTGCAGGCTGGAGTCTGCGGGTGCTACTGGACGAAGGCTTCAACGGGGTTCGGGGCCGGGTGGAAAGCCGCCCTCCCGCCCATTTCAGGGAAGCATTGGGACAGATGGCCAATTTTCTGGGGATTTTGCAAAGCGAATGGGCCGGGGCACAGGCATTCAGCTCCTTTGACACCTATCTC
>DATGNG010000176.1:0-4710 GCA_035306865.1 Sphingobacteriaceae bacterium | reverse complement strand
CCGGCAGTTTGGTTTGTCCGATGGTCACCAGACAAACAAATGCAAGTAATAGCGTACCGAAGTATTTCATCATTAAATAATTGATAATTGGTAAATAAATAATATAGTTATAATTGTGTTTTTAAACTGATCCTGAGGCTATCAATATTGTTCTTTTTCATTCGGGAAACTACCCGATTTGACATCCTCAATATACTGCTCTACGGCCTTGTTAATTTCTTCGTACAGATTTAAGTACTGACGAAGGAATTTTGGACGAAATCCTTTGGTCAGGCCAAGCATGTCATTGATTACCAGCACCTGTCCATCACATTGATTGCCTGCTCCAATACCTATGGTAGGGATGCTAAGTGCCTGGGTGACCTGGGCTGCCAAACCGGCCGGGATTTTTTCCAGGACCAGGGCGAAACATCCCATTTCTTCAAGCAATAAAGCATCATCAATCAATTTCTGTGCTTCTTCTTGCCCTTTGGCCCGCAATCCAAACGATCCGAACTGATGAATAGACTGTGGGGTCAATCCTAAGTGCCCCATTACCGGAATTCCTGCATTTACTATCAATTTGATGGTTTCGGCCACCTGTTGTCCGCCTTCCAGCTTCAAGGCATGTGCACCGGTTTGTTTCATCACCTTCACTGCCGAATCCAATGCGTCATATGGTGCACCCTGATAAGTTCCAAATGGAAGGTCCACAACCACCATGGCCTGTTTGCTGGCCCGAATCACACTGGACGCATGGTACATCATTTCCTCCAGCGTGATTGGTACCGTAGTGTCGTATCCTGCCATCACATTGGCTGCAGAATCTCCCACCAAAATAATATCTATACCCGAATCATCCAGCACCGTGGCCATAGAATAATCATAGCCTGTCAACATAGCGATCTTTTCGCCGCGGGCTTTCATCTCCCGAATCGTAAGCGTAGTTTTTCTTTTGATCTCTTTAGACACTGACATAAGACAAACCTAATATATTTTTGGGAATAATTTTGATTGATATCATTAATTTAAGTGATACGGGCATTCCATCACCCTTAAATAATTGATTACATTTGTTTTAAAGCAAGTTTGATAGCAACAATTTTACAGTTATACAATGAGTTGATATGAAGAAGAGAGAGCCTTTGTCCAGTATTATGACCTCAGATCCGGTAACCGTAAACATGAATGCTACTCTTACGGAAGTAAGGAATTTGATGGCAAAACATGGATTCAGGCATTTTCCCGTGGTCGATGGCAATGAATTGAAAGGAATTGTCAGTCAAACCGATGTAATGCGCTTGAGTTTCGGGAATATGTTTGAAAATGAGAAAGAAATTGACAGTACCATGTTGGATATGCTCACTTTGGAGGATGTGATGATGTCCAATCCTACGTCTGTGCCGCTCAATTGTACAGTGGGGGAGGTTGCGCATTTGTTGATTCGGGTTGATTTCCATGCCTTGCCGGTTGTAGAAGGGCAAAAATTGGTGGGCATAGTG
Source organism: Sphingobacteriaceae bacterium (assembly GCA_035306865.1). Lineage (GTDB taxonomy): Bacteria > Bacteroidota > Bacteroidia > Sphingobacteriales > Sphingobacteriaceae > DASRQK01. Next base: position 3,229 of record DATGNG010000176.1, on the reverse strand, counting down.
AGTACAACGGATGTGATCCGATATTTTTTGGAACACTCGGGTTGATTTCTTTTTGAATAAAGTGGGATTTTTTGTCTAATTTTAACCCTTATTACCCTTAATACCAGCTAAAATTAATATACTGAATAATACACCTAATAAATACACACGATAATGAAAACTATAATAGTTCCAACAGATTTTTCCAAAAATGCTTTCGTAGCGGGTCAATATGCTGCCTCCCTGGCCAGGGAAATGGGGGCAAAAGTCTTGTTTTACCATGTCTATATCGTTTTATACTCTGGTTTTGAAGAAACTGGTGTGAGTGTGAAACATGTAGAATGGGCAGATGAGGAAGCATCCGGAGCTATGGAAAAACTACTTGGTACAATACGCGAGCAATATCCGGATGTACAGATTGATGGTGAATATGTGCGGGGTTTTATGATCGATGCGCTGATGGAACGCATGAAATCAGATTCGAATATACAATTGGTTGTGATGGGTACCAAAGGGGTGACTAATGTAGCAGAATCTATATTTGGCAGTACTACCTATGAGGTTCTGAAAAAATCCCAGGTTCCGGTTTTGGTAATTCCCGAGGACACCCCGGACTACGCTCTGAAGCATGTAGGTTTCTTTAGCGATTATAATATACACGAGATCGATGCATTGAAATTGATGACCGATCTGCTTACACCAATCAAAACATTTGATGTTTTGCACTTTATCAAGCAGGGAGCAACTGCTAATGCTGAACGGAGAGAATCCTGGAAATTGAAGGCAAGTGCTGCACTGGGTGACCAACCCCTGGAGATCAAAGAGGTTCCTGTTGATAAAGTGGATTTACATTCGGTGACTACGCTGGCAACGGATCAGCAGTTGGATCTGATGGTATTTACCCGCCCCCAAAAGCCATTCTTTGAGAAGATTTTTGGAAAAAGCCTGACCAAAGCAGTAGCCAATTATCCGGTGATCCCATCTCTATTTATCAAGGAATAGCAGTGCTATTTTCCGAAATACACTTTTCCTCAAATTTGTATGAATTTGGGGATTTTGTGTTTTCGCGAAAACACTCTTTCCGAGAAATGAATGCATTTCTCGGAAAGAATGAAGGCGTTGACAGAATTCTAACAAATTGTACAATTTGTTGAATAAATTTTAAATATTTATATTATTTTTGCAATTCAACAATATCTTAAACATGTATAATTTTAGTGCAGGCCCAAGTACGCTGCCCAAAGAAGTGTTTGAAGAGGCTTCGAAAGCAGTTTTGAACTTTGAACAGACTGGGTTGTCAATCTTGGAGATTTCTCACCGAAGCAGGGAGTTCGTGGCTGTTTTAGATGAAGCCGAACAATTGGTTCGGGAACTCCTGAAAGTTCCCCCGGGTTATTCCGTGCTTTTTTTGCATGGTGGGGCCAGTGCCCAGTTTGCGCAGATTCCCCTCAATTTTTTACCGACAGATGGTAAGGCTGCTTACCTGGATACCGGGGTTTGGGCAAGTAAGGCGGCCAAGGAAGCTGCGAAAATAGGACATGTAGAAGTTGTGGCCTCTTCCAGTGACCGGAATTACTCCTACATTCCGCAAGGGTATGAAATCCCAACTGATGCTGCTTATTTTCATATTACTACCAACAATACTATTTACGGAACAGCGATATTCGATATTCCCCAATCTCCGGTAACCCTGATAGCCGATATGTCTTCGGATATTTGTAGCAGGGAATTGGATGTGTCCCAATTTGGATTGATTTATGCCGGAGCACAAAAAAATCTTGGCCCGGCTGGATTGGGCCTGGTAATTGTCAAAGATGATTTGCTGGGACGAACCGATCGCGTAATCCCCAATTTTTTCGACTATAACTCACACATTGCTGGTAAATCCATGTACAACACACCACCGGTATTTGCTATATATGTTGCTTTGCTCAATTTGCGATGGCTCAAGGAAAAGGGTGGAATCGCAGCCATTGAGCAGGAGAACCTGATCAAGGCCCGTGCGCTGTATGAGGAAATTGATCGCAATCGTTTTTTTACCGGAACCGCAGACGCAGTAGATCGTTCCCGGATGAATGTTGTCTTTGTGGCCGATGGAAAGGATACAGAAAGTGCATTTTTGCAGTTTGCAAGTGAACGGGGGCTGGTGGGGCTGAAAGGCCACCGATCCGTAGGAGGATTTAGAGCTTCCATTTATAATGCCATGAGCATTCAGGGGGTACATGCCTTGATTGATAGCATGCAGGCGTTTGAAGATTTTTATACTAAATAGGATTATAGTAAACAGGTTTTTGCTATTTTGCCGCAAAATATATTTTTAAATAGAAACAAATGAAATTATTGGCAAACGATGGGATTGACCATGTAGGTAAATCCATGTTGGAGCAGGCCGGTTTTCAGGTGGATACTGAGCATATCAAGCCAGAGGATTTACCCTTCAGAATCCATGAATATGACGCCATTACTGTGCGCAGCGCAACCCAGCTCCGAAAGGAACTGATTGACCAGGCACCAAAGCTCAAACTGATTGGGCGGGGAGGAGTAGGCATGGACAATATCGATGTCAGTTATGCCCGCTCAAAGGGAATCACCGTGATTAATACGCCGGCGGCTTCTTCATTATCGGTAGCCGAGCTCGTTTTTGCCCATTTGTTTAGTGGGGTCAGGTTTTTATATGATGCCCAACGCCGCATGCCATTGGAAGGGGACACTGCATTTGCACGTTTGAAGAAGTCCTATTCTCAGGGAATAGAATTGAGAGGTAAAACGTTAGGGGTAGTCGGATTTGGCAGGATTGGCCAGGAAGTGGCACGGATTGGATTGGGGCTGGGCATGAATGTGCTGGTTTGTGATTTGAACGAGATTCCTCCCACGATCCCTGTTTCCTTCGCAAATGGAATAGTGGTAGAATTGCCTGTTTTCAAACGGGACTTGGCCGAGTTGCTGAAAGAAGTGGATTTTGTTTCATTTCATGTTCCCTTTACCGAAAAACCATTGCTTGGAACTAAGGAATTTTCCATGGTCAAACCGGGAATAGGTATTATCAATACCTCCAGAGGAAGCGTGATTGATGAGCAAGCCTTGATTGCAGCTCTTGATGGTGGAGTGGTTTCTTTTGCAGGACTGGATGTTTTTGATAACGAGCCCACCCCACGCCAGGAGATTTTGAGCCATTCCAAAGTGTCTTTGTCTCCCCATATTGGTGCTGCAACTGTGCAGGCCCAGGAGCGGGTCGGAGTAGAACTGGCAT
>DATGNG010000175.1:0-3477 GCA_035306865.1 Sphingobacteriaceae bacterium | reverse complement strand
CGCTCCACCAACCCGGCTTTGGAACGGTGCTTTTTAGTCAATGGGCTCATTTCTATCGGATAATCCGTGATGAAAGTCGGCTGAATGTAATGTTTTTCGCATTTTTCGCCAAAAATCTCATCGATCAATTTGCCTTTTCCCATACTTGCATCGGTCGGGATGCCCAATTGCGCACAAATTTTCCTCAAGCCCTCTTCATCTTCGCCACTGACATCATAGCCTGTATATTCCTTGATCGCATCATAAATACTGATTCTTTGATAAGGGGCTGTAAAATCGATCACCTCCTTTCCAACCTGTACTTTGGAAGATCCATTTGTGTCCAGGGCCACCTTTTCCAACAGTTTTTCGGTGGTATCCATCATCCAATAATAATCTTTATAGGCCACATAAAACTCCAGCACGGTAAATTCGGGATTGTGAGTCCTGTCCATCCCTTCATTGCGGAAATTGCGACTGAATTCATAGACCCAATCAAACCCACCGACAATCAGTCTTTTGAGGTACAGTTCATTGGCAATCCGGAGATATAATGGAATATCAAGGGCGTTGTGATGGGTGACAAAGGGTTTTGCTGCAGCCCCTCCGGGAATACTTTGTAATACCGGGGTATCCACTTCCAGGGCTCCCTGCGCATTCAGAAAATCCCGGATGGAAGTGCGTATTTTGGAAACTTTTTCGAAAGTTTCCTTGACTTGGGGATTGACCACCAGATCCACATACCGCTGGCGGTACCTGAATTCCGGGTCTGTCACGGCATCAAAGGTTTTGCCATCTACTGATTTGACTACCGGCAGCGGACGCAGGGACTTGGCAAGCACGGTCAGGGTTTGGGCGTGTACCGAAATTTCTCCGGTTTGGGTGGTAAAAACAAACCCGGTTATCCCAACAAAATCACCAATATCAAGCAATTTTTTGAAAACTGTATTGTAGAGGGTTTTATCTTCATCCGGACATAGATCATCCCTTTTGAGATAAACCTGGATTTTGCCCGAAGAGTCCTGCAATTCAAAAAAGGAAACACTACCCATGATCCGCCGACCCATGATCCGCCCGGCCATGCTGATGTTTTTATAATTGATTTTATCCTGCTCATAGTGATCGTGAATATCCTGCGCATAGGCAGTGATTTCATATTGGGCAGCGGGATAGGGATCGATTCCCAAATCAATTAAAGCTTGCAAAGATTGTCTGCGAAATGTCTCCTGTTCTGAAAGTGCGGTGTTCATTATCCTGAAATTGAATTTTTCACAAAAATAGTATTATTCCGGCAATAGTTGTGCAAAAGCCTTTTGTTTGTTATTTTTGTGGGATAACCAGTCAATTTTCACCCATTTTTACCTTATTTAAACCGAAATTTATGAGTTCACGCAGGGAGTTTTTGAAAAACGCAACACTGGCGACTGCCGGTTTGACCTTAGGGGGTTCTGTTCTGACTTTTGGAAATTCAGTTTATGCCTCATCCGCCAGATCCGGTAAGCGTATAATAGGCTCAAATGATCGGGTAAATGTCGCATTTATTGGGATAGGAAACCGGGGCTGGGAAGTGCTTAGTGCATTTGAGAAAACTGGAATGGCCAATGTGGTGGCCCTTTGCGACGTTGATCTGGGGGCGGTGCATACTCAAAATGCATTGGCCGCTTATCCACAAGCCCGTACATTTAAAGATTTCAGATTACTTTTTGATCAGGCCGGATCGAGTTTTGATGCGGTGGTCGTGTGTACGCCGGACCATTCGCATTTCCCGGCATGCATGCTGGCCCTGGCCGAAGGAAAGCACGTCTATGTAGAAAAGCCGCTGACCCGCACATTTTACGAGTCTGAATTATTGATGCAGGCAGCTGTCAAACGGCCACATATCGTGACCCAGATGGGCAATCAGGGACATTCCGATGCCAATTATTTTCAATTCAAGGCCTGGAAAGAAGCTGGAATTATCAAAGATGTAAGTAGGGTGACTGCCCACATGAACAATCCCCGCCGCTGGCATGAATGGGATAGCGGCATGTCCCGGTTTCCGCAGGAGGAGTCCATTCCGGAAACTCTGGATTGGGACTTGTGGCTGACTACAGCACCTCATCACCCCTATAACCATAAATTCCATTACGGTGACTGGCGATGCTGGTATGCCTTTGGGGTAGGTGTACTGGGGGATTGGGGAGCCCATATCATTGATACTGTACACGAATTTTTGGATTTGGGTATGCCGGAATCTATCCAACCTGTCAGGCTGGAAGGACATAATCCTTATTTTTTCCCCAAAGCCAGTACCCTCCTTTACAAATTCCCCGAAAGGGGCAATATGCCTGCTCTCGAACTGACCTGGTACGACGGGGTCGATAATATACCGGAAGTGCCCGCAGGGTATGGTATTTCCGAATTGGATCCGAATATTCCTGCGGTATCAGGTGCTCCCATACGACCGGCCAAACTCAATCCCGGAAAGGAGATTTACAGCAAAGACCTGACATTCAAGGGAGGTTCCCATGGTAGTACACTGAGTATAATTCCGGATGAGAAGGCCCGGGAAATGGAGAGTCTGCTGCCTGAGGTGCCTCAAAGCACTTCGAATCATTATGCCAATTTTCTGTTGGCCTGTCAGGGTCTTGAAAGTGCCCGCTCACCATTTAGTGTGGCCGGCCCCCTTAGTCAGGTGTTGTGCCTGGGCGTGATCGCACAGCAGACCGGTAGAACCTTGAAATTTGATCGTCAGACCAAGCGGATTGTGGATGACCGCTTTGCTGATGCCCTTTTGACAGGGCCCCCACCAAGGAAGGAATGGGAAGCATTTTATAAAGTATAGTTACAAAATAAAGTATGGTTACAAAGGATATGATCAGGACGATTACAGTTTTTGCAGGATGCATATTGCTGTTGGCGGCTGGCCCACTTCATGCGCAGGAGCCCGTGTGGAAAGATTTGTTTAACGGAAAGGATTTGGAGGGTTGGAGTAAATTGAATGGTTCGGCAGAATTTGAGGTCAGGGATCGGACCATTGTCGGGATTTCAAAATTGGGTACGCCCAATACCTTTCTTGCAACTGATCAGCATTACGATGATTTTATTCTCGAATTTGAGTTTAAAGTCGATGATGGGCTCAATTCGGGAGTGCAGTTCCGGAGCAATAGTTTTGCGGATTATCAGGACGGCAGAGTACATGGATACCAGTTTGAAATTGATCCATCCGCCCGGGCCTGGACAGGAGGAGTATATGATGAGGCACGGCGTGGTTGGCTTTACACCCTAAATGCCAATCCGGAAGCAAAAACTGCCTTCAAAAATGAGGGGTGGAACAACGCCCGTATAGAAGCGGTTGGGGATCGTATCCGCACATGGGTCAATGGGGTACTGTGTGCTGATTTATTGGACAACACCACCCGCAAAGGATTTATTGCATTGCAGGTGCATTCTATAGGCAATGCGGATCTGGAGGGTAAGACCATTGCCTGGAAGAATATCCGGATCCTGACTGCAAAC
>DATGNG010000174.1:0-2396 GCA_035306865.1 Sphingobacteriaceae bacterium | reverse complement strand
GTTTACTTAGGGAATCAAACGAAATTACCTGTAGATAAGTATTACGGCTTGCATTTTGCGTTATTTCTGCTGACCATGGTCATTTTACTGGCCTTTGGGCAGTTGACCGTGTATTTTTTTCTAATGGCCGGACTTATCATTCTGATATCATGGTTTTATTATAGCAGACAGCGGTTTACTTTGGCATTCGGAGTGTGGGTATTATTACTGATTGCCACTATTATCTCACTTAAGCAAACAGCGTATCAGCGGCAAAAGCGGGGGGAGGCCCAAAAGCTTGCTATACTCAAATTGGAAGATGTGGATGATGCGAATGCACTTGCCTTGTTTATTGATCTGGAAAAGGATATCCTGAAAGATTCTATCATAACTTCATTTTTCAGACAATCAGAAGCTCAATCGCAGGAACTACTCAACGATCATTTAAAAACCGTCTATTTCAGTGGATATCTTTCAAAGTACGATGTTTCTGCTGACTGGTACAACACTCAGTTGCAGCCTATAGGTACCAGTTCTCGTGATAAGTTGTCTCTTTATCGGGATAAGGTCATTTCAGGGGCGATCAAGGTGTCCGAAAATTTTTACAGAAGCAATACCAGCATAGGTAATTTCGAATATTTCGCCTTATTTCCGATTTCGGTAGCGGATGAATTTTTGGGGGTATTGCTCATTGATATGAATCATCGCTCATTCAGCCAATATGTTTCTTATCCAGGCGTGTTGGCGGACGGTCGGCTCAATTATCGTCAATCCGAATCCATATCTGCCTATTCCTTCGCCTATTATCGTTCCGGACAGTTGATCAATCAATCTGGAAAATATGTTTATCCTGTAAAAGATAGCAGTTATTATCCATTGGGAATACGAGAGTTTAAGACAGTAGGGCATGATAACGGCTATTCCCATGTAGCTTATAAACCTAATCAGCGGACCACCATCGTTTTGAGTAAGCCGCAGCATGGTATTTGGATTCAATTTGCCTCTCTATCTTTCTTTTTCCTGGTATTTCTGCTGTTTTTTATAATGGTTTCTCTCGTTTACTGGTTACTTCATACGCTGAATGACAATAATTTCAGTTTCAGAAATTTGAGGTGGAGTTTTTTCATATTATCCAATCGGACATTATATAGCACAAGGATCCAAATGTTCATCGTAACAGCGGTTGTGTTTACCTTGATCATAGCAGGTTTGATTACTTATTGGAGTGTAAGTAGCCAGTTTGTAAAGCAACAGGAGGAAACGATTTCAAAAAATGCATGGGAAATTGCCAAAGGCCTCGAATCCCAGATTCTTAAAAACGGCTCAGCCATCGATCGGGAGGATTATGAAAAATTCCAGGCGATTGCAGAATCAAATGCACTGGATCTGAATATCTATAATACCGAGGGTCAATTGATTTATACAAGCCAACCACGAATCTATGATTTGAAACTGATTTCTGAGTATATCAATCCCCGTGCATTAGACCACTTAGGTTATTATGCCAGATCACAATATGTGCAGAAGCAAAATATAGGATCCCTTGAATATATTACAGCTTATTCCAGTATCCGCAACTCTTCATATGAACCCATTGCATTTTTAAGCCTGCCCAATTACATGAGCCAGCAGGAATTTGATAAAAATATAGGGAGCTTGCTCAATACGCTGATCAATATATATGCGTTGGTGATCCTGGTGCTTGGATTGTTTGCCGTATTTGTGGCCAATAGGATCACTTCCCCCTTGCTTTTGGTACAGCGTAGCCTGGCAAGAACAAAGATTGGGAAGCAGAATGAACCCATTTTTTGGAGAAGGAATGATGAGATAGGCAATCTTATCCGGGAATACAACCTGATGATTGCTGAGCTTGAATTAAGCGCTCAAAAAATTATGGAATCCGAACGCGAGTCTGCCTGGAAAGAAATGGCCAAGCAGATTGCCCATGAGATCAAAAATCCATTGACTCCACTCAAACTGGGAATGCAACAACTGGAGCGTTCCTGGAAAGACAAAGATCCAGAATTCGACCAGCGTTTTAGGCGTTTCAATGAATCATTTATAGAACAGATCGATAGCTTGACTCATATCGCCAAAGAATTTTCCGACTTTGCAAAAATGCCGGATGCCCATTTTGTCAGATTTGATCTGGTAGAAATGATCAACCACTCGGTGGCTGTCTTCGATAATTACAAAAATGTTTCGATTAATGTTTCGCCTCGGGAGGATCTGGAACCATTATATGTGGAAGGAGATAAGGACCAATTATTGCGGATCTTTAATAATCTGATCAAAAACTCAATAGAGGCGGTTCCATCCAAAAAACGTTGTCAGATTCAGATCAATATTTCTTCCAATGAAATCCGTGCATTTATTGAAGTAAAGGATAATGGTGAGGGGATTTCTTATGAAATGCG
>DATGNG010000173.1:0-4537 GCA_035306865.1 Sphingobacteriaceae bacterium | reverse complement strand
GGGCGTGGTTGTTGGGAATATGCCCGGAAGGAAAATCAAATGCCACCGGAAATTCGTGCGCGTATATTTTTTCCAGAATGATCTCCTCCACTGTACTCCCGAATGGGATTTCCTGATCTTTCATGGATGAGAATCCGCCTACGATCAATCCCGCAAGTCCTTGAAGCTTGCCAGCCCTTTTCAGCGTCCAGAGCATGCGGTCCACATTGTAATATTGCTCGCCTACGTCCTCAATAAGCAAAACTTTGCCATCAAAAGCCATTTCTGAGCGAGAGCCCATCAGACTGTGAAGCAAGGCCAGGTTTCCACCAATCAATTTTCCCTTGCCATTACCATCCCGATTTGAGGGGGCAAGTGTTGGATTGGTTTCATAATTATAGTCCAACTTCTCTCCAAATAAGGCCTTCCTCAGGGTATCCAATGATGAGCTCGTGCCTTCGGGAATGGTGACCGGCATCTGGCCGTGAATAGTTGGAATCCCATATACTGCGTGGATGTGACTGTGCAATACCGTAATATCACTATAACCGACCAACCACTTGGGTTTTTGCAAAAATTTGGTGAAATCGATACGGTCTATAATCCTCACGGTTCCATACCCTCCACGTGCCGCAAAAACCACCTTCACTTCCGGGTCGTCCAGGGCTGACTGCAGATCTGCAGCCCTGAGTTCATCGCTGCCGGCATATTGGTTTAGGCGGGTTTGCACGGTTTCCCCTTTTTTCACCCGTAGCCCCCAGGATTGGAGCAGCTGACCCGCATCTTCCAATTCTCCGGTCACAAAACTCGCAGGGCAAACCAATGTGGCCAGGTCACCAGGTTTCAGAAATTCGGGCAAATTGGGAGTTGGCATCATAAATTTCACAAATTGAATTATATTTGTCAAATATACTAATTCAAGCGAAAGATTTTGAGTAATACAGACCCCAAACGTTATACCGTTACCTCGGCATTGCCTTATGCGAACGGCCCTTTACATATTGGCCACTTGGCCGGCGCTTATATTCCTGGAGATACATTTGTTCGTTTTTTACGGCTCAATGGCAAAGACGTGGTCTATGTCTGCGGTTCGGACGAGCATGGAGCGGCCATTACTATCAAAGCCAAGCAATTGGGGATTACCCCACAGGCCATTATTGATCGCTATCATGCCCAGATAAGGGATAGTTTCGAAGAGTTTGGAATTGCTTTTGACATTTACCACAGGACTTCTGAAAAAATACACCACGAGCTTTCCCAGGAATTTTTCCTGAATCTGTACGAGAAGGGGGAATTTGTTGAAAAATTTTCGGAGCAGTATTTTGATGAAGAATTCCAGCAATTTTTGGCTGATCGATATATTACGGGTACCTGCCCCCATTGCAATAATGAGGGAGCCTATGGAGACCAATGTGAAAAATGTGGGACTTCTTTGAATCCTACCGATTTGATCAATCCGATATCTACACTTAGTGGTAAGACTCCGGTGCTGAAAGAAACCAAGCACTGGTATTTGCCGCTGGACAAATATCAGCCCTGGCTGGAAGAATGGCTGATCAAGGGAAAGAAAGATATTTTGAAATCCAATGTGTATGGACAATGCCTTTCCTGGCTGAAAGCAGGTTTGCAGCCCAGATCCATGACGCGTGATCTGGATTGGGGGGTCGATGTCCCGTTACAGGAGGGGGCAGGTAAGAAATTATATGTATGGCTGGATGCTCCGATCGGTTATATTTCGGCCACAAAGCAATGGGCAGTTGATACGGGCAATGACTGGGAAAAATATTGGAAGAAGCAAGCTGAGCCTGCAGAAGATTCTTGCCTGATCCATTTTATCGGAAAGGATAATATTGTTTTCCATTGTATTATTTTCCCTGCAATTCTGCACGCTCACGGCGAATATATACTGCCGGAAAATGTGCCGGCCAATGAGTTCCTGAATCTGGAAGGAGACAAACTTTCTACCTCCCGCAACCATGCCGTGTGGTTGCATGAGTATCTGGAGGAGTTTCCCGGCAAGCAGGATGAACTGCGGTATGTGCTGACCTCCATTTTGCCCGAAACATCGGACAGTGAGTTTACCTGGAAGGATTTCCAGGCCCGGGTCAATAATGAGCTGGTCGCCATATTAGGCAATTTTGTCAACCGGGTCATGGTGCTTTCTGAAAAATATTTTGAGGGTAAGGTGATGGAGGCTTCGGTGCTGGGCCCGGAAGAAGAACAGGTATTTGCCGAATTGGCCGCATTCCCGGATCTGATTGCCCATTCCATCAAACATTATCGTTTCCGTGAAGCACTGGCACAATTGATGAACGTGGCCCGTCTGGGCAATAAGTACCTGGCGGATGCCGAACCCTGGAAATTGATCAAGACAGATGAGGAACGGGTAAAAACCGTGTTGAACGTTGGTTTGCAGATTGCTTCCAATCTGGCCATTCTCTCTCAGCCTTTCCTCCCTCATACCGCATCCAAAATGTTTTCTATGCTAAAATTGGAGCATTGGACCTGGGAGCATGCAGGAAGAAGGGATTTGTTGATACCCGGCCATCAGTTGGGGACATCTGCACTCCTATTCGAGAAAATTTCGGATGAACAGGTGCAATTCCAACTGGATAAATTGAGCAGTGCACAGAAATCGAATGAGGCTGCCAAAGCAGCGGATAAGGCCATAGTTCCACAGGCAAAAGGCAATATATCCTTTGAGGAATTTACGCAGATGGATATTCGGGTGGGGACTATATTGGCTGCCGAAAAGGTTGCGAAAACCAAGAAATTGTTAAAACTGACCATAGACACAGGCATAGATCAGCGGACGGTGGTTTCAGGAATTGCAGAGTTTTTCGAACCGGAAGCTATCATCGGCAGGCAGGTAGCTATTTTAGTCAACCTTGCTCCCCGAAATATCAAAGGAATAGAATCACAGGGTATGATTTTGATGGCGGAAGATGCAAGTGGAAGATTGGAATTTGTGGCACCCTCTACTGCAATCACTGCAGGAAGTGTGGTTCGTTAGCCAGCAAGGCCTTGGTGGCCCGAAGATCTGAAACCAAGCTGATAGCCTCCTTTGCTGCCCGGACATCATGTACTCTAAGCAATTGCACTCCCTTTAAAAGAAGGACCGTATTTAGTGCCGTAGTTCCGTTCAGCGCATCCGTTGGGTCGATCCCCAGTTTTTTATAGATCATTGATTTGCGCGAAATGGCTCCGAGCAGGGGTAAACCAAGAACTTTCAGCTCTTCAATGCGATCCAGCAACTCATAATTTTGAGTCAATGTTTTGGCAAAGCCGAACCCAGGATCCAGAATAATATCCCTAACTCCCATTTCCCGAAGGGTAGCAATACTATTTCCAAAAAATAGTGATATTTCCTGTACCACATCCGTGTAATCAGTATGCTGCTGCATGGTTTTGGGAGTGCCCCGCATATGCATCAGGATATAGGGCACCTGGAGTGCTGCGATGGTGCTAAACATATCGGGATCCAGCGTGCCGCCTCCGATATCGTTGATAATATGTGCGCCATGTCCGACCGCCTGTCGGGCGACGCCTGAGCGGAAAGTGTCAACGGAGATGATGGCATCCGGATAATGACGGCTTAAGGCATCCAGCATGGGCAGCAGTCGGGCCAGCTCCTCTTCTTCGCTTACCCAATCGGCGCCCGGACGGGAGGAATAGGCCCCGATATCGATCACATCGGCACCTTCTTCCAGTAGCTTTTCTGCCCTATCCATGGCTTCAGATACCGAAAAATAATTACCCCCGTCATAAAATGAATCGGGGGTAATGTTCAGTATCCCCATTACCTTTGGGGAGGTCAGATCCAATAATTTCGTGCCGACTTTGACCGAATGCATCTGATATAATATTTTAATGTGGGTTTATTTTACCACGATCACCCCGTCGGCAAGAATGTTGATGTCAACCTTGGGTTCTGTGATTTTTGCAATTTCTTCCGGACTTTTACCTGCATCTTCAGCATAATGTTGCAATCTTTCTACCGAAACTTCCTGGATACGGGCTACCCCTTCCAGCACTACGGTCTTGCCTACAATATCCTGAGGCATAAAGAAGCCATAATCCTTGAAGCGAACCAGGATTGGCTCTTCATCCCCTTCTCTTTTCAAACTCACAAAGCAGCCCTTCTTTTTACAGACCTCGACTACTTCACCCACTATCTTGCCTGTAAAAGTTGAGTCAGGACCGAAGTTGCCGGCAAGCTGGCTTACCGTAATGGCATTGTCTTTGGTGATCTCTTTCCCGTATTTTACCCCGGGTTTTGCAGAAGGAATATCTGTTTGAGCCTGGGCAGTTACCGTAAATCCAAGGATTACTGCTGCCATGAATAGCATTTTTTTCATTATCTGTGTTATTTTTGTTTTGTAAATCTTTAATCCAGCTTATTTATAACAATTCAAAATTAGGGATAAAATCGGAATCCAGGAAATTTATTTTTTGGAGACTAAATTTCCATTTCCGGATAAACCCCTAATTTCCAGATAAACTCTTATCTCCGGATAAACTCTTATTTCCGGATAAACTCTTATTTCCGGATAAACTC
>DATGNG010000172.1:0-4849 GCA_035306865.1 Sphingobacteriaceae bacterium | reverse complement strand
ATTGTCTACTTTCTTCCCACTAAGGCCCAGCAGAACCTCCTCGATTACGATCTAGCCCCTCTCTCTTCTACATCTCCCCCTACTTATTGCCTAATACGGTTTCCCTGTCCCCTGCAACAGCCACATTTTCGACCACGCGCTGTTGTTGCTCACATCGCTGCCTTTGTATTGAGTAGGTTCAAGTTGATCTATAGCTGCCTCTGCATTTGCCGTATTCTTTGATATTTCACTGTCAAAATGGTAGTAAAATCGGAGTGGTAATGCCTGTCTTTTTGCAGATACACCGGTCCGAAGATGTGGTAGTCCAGTACGACGATAATCAAACCAAGATTCAGCGGCAGCCGTCCAGCTGGCAATCCATTTTTGGGTGATGATGCTCTCCAATCCATTGTAGGGCGCCCGGTCTACATAACCTGAAAATTGATTACCTACCCCCCAGGCATTGAAAGATTCCCTGATGCCCGCTGCATAGTGTTCTTCTGGATTGGAAATTCCCCAGCCATATTCTGCAGCTTCTGACAAAATAAAATGCACTTCCGCTGCAGACATAAGCCTCATGACCAGAAGTGGTCCTGTGCTTTCTTTATACATATCAGCCAATTGGGACACATGCGGGTTATAAACCCCTTGTGGGATAGAAGGATTCATATTGTAAAAACCAGCGGAGATGATTTGAGCGGGGATACCCACATACTCCGGGTTGAAGTTGACTTTTACATGGTCATCGGAAAAGTCATTTTCAAATTTTTCCACTACATCGCTGGATACTTCCCTTACTCCGCCAACGATTCTGTCTACTTGTTCTCCAGGCACCATTTTAAGAGGTATGCCTACTTTGTTCGCCCAGACTCCAATCCTTGGGTCTTCGTATTTGAGTAATGTATCTACAAGAGTTGCACACATTTTTACCCGCATATAATTACTACTCGGGTCGGATTCAAAGGCCTCAGAGGAGGGCCAGGAATCACCAGGAGAATTGCCACTATAAGCAACATTCGCATCATCTGCTGAGGATAGAATCAACGGATACTTTTCTGGATTGGATACAATATTACTGATACCACTTCTAGCCAATTCCGGTTCTTTGGCAGAAAGTCGCATATTATAACGAAGTGCGAGGGAATTGGAAAATTTTCGCCATTTTGATACATTACCACCATACAATAAGTCCTGTGATGGCTCTATATTTGAATACGATGACTGAGGACCGGACAGCAAATTATTGGCTTCTTCGAGATCTGCCAGGATTTGAGTATATATGTATTTCTGATCGTTGTACTTGGGTTTGAAAAACTCGCTACTTTCCTCAGCTTTGAGCGCGTCGTCGTAAGGCGCTGCGCCCCATAGATCTGCAATCATTCCAAAAGTATATGCCCGCATTACTAAAGCCACTCCCTGATGAAATACATAGTCTTCCTCAACGGCTTTATTGTACATCTCCTCATTGTTTCGTAAAATCCCATACCAACCTGCCCAGTTGTGGCTTAGATTATTCCAGTCATAATCATTGTGTCCACTTGACCACCCATCCTTCTGAGTATGTTGCATCACACCAGCCAGGTCTCCAAAACCAAGTCCGGTGATATTTTGCCCTACAGAAGTGATAATGGTTGGCATTAAAAGATTGAGATCAGCGGTTGAGGGATCAACTCCGTTGGGGTTGATATTCAGTTCATCGAGATCTTCACAAGATACCGCTACGATCAGCATCAAGGTTAAAATATAAGCCAGCTGTCTTTTTATCGATTTCATAATTTTGACTATTTTCTTTAAAACTGAATATTTAATTTGAATCCTATCGGCATCATCCAGGGTTCGACATTAAACCGTTCTACGCCCTGGCTAAATCGGCCACTACTTTCTGCCTGGTATGCCCTCTCCGGGTCAACTCTCAAAGGGGAATCTTTTACCCAAAGCATAATATTTCTACTGTACAACGATAGATCCAGATTGCCAATACCCCAACGTTGAGTCAGCGCGTTCGGGAAATGGTAGCTAATTGAAATTTCACGAAGTTTAATATAATCCGCATCAAACATATTAGCTAATCCAAGATCCCAGGGATAACTGGCTGCAAAAGGGATAAAAGAAGTTCCGACGTCTCCCAGATTTTCCTGTTCCAGGATAAATTTACCATTCTCGTCATACGAACCCATTACTCCGGGAGCGAATGTTGCATCATACAATGTATATCCACTGAAATTCTCAGGGAATCCGCCAAATTCAGGTGTGGGTCCACCGATTGGTCGTACATATTCTGAAAATATAAATTCATCTGCATTGGCCAGAACCCATTCTTTGAGCTCTTTGCTTGGCTTGCCACCCAGGTCGCCAGGATGTACCAATCTATCAATCCAGGTTTCTGTTAACATTCCTTCCGACAGGTACCGCATCGTTTGTGAAACAAACTGTCCGCCGGAACGCCAGTCAAAGGTCGCATTCAAGCTGAAATTTTTAAATCGTAATCCGGTTTGTAATCCCATGATAAAGTCCGGATTGTAATTTCCCACCAATTCGTAATTTTCACCAGCTTCCCATTCTGCATCCAGGCCACTTCCCAAAATCGGATAGTTGTAATATGGTGATGACTTATCTTCTACCCGTTTTACTTTTCGGGTGTAAAGATTCCCGACTCTTCCATCCTGTCCATTTGCTTCATCTTTTACGTAGGCGATGTTTTTAACTCTGGCCTCACTCCAAAATTCAATAAAGTCTACTTCGTCTGCAAGGTCGATCACCCAGGTATCATTCTTCGTGAAATTGAAATTCAGATCCCATTGCCAGTTTTTGGTCTCCAGAGGTGTAAAACCTAAGAGCAACTCAACGCCTTTGCTTTGTAATAAGCCGGTGTTAACCTGAATGCTGCTATATCCTGTAGAGGCCGCCAGGGGTACGCCCAGTATTTGATTTTTATTATCAACGGAATAAATAGTTCCCTCAAATCGTAACCGATTAGAAAACATGATCAGGTCTAATCCGTATTCAATTGAAGTGGATTCTTCAGGCAGAAGATTTGGACTCAATAAACTCGAAGACTTGGTCAGCCGTATTGCATCTCCCCACTGTCCTGCATTTCCATAGACTGATAATAACCTGTATGGGCCGGTATCATTTCCTACCTGAGCCCAGCCTCCCCTCAATTTGAGCATATCTACGTTATTCCCCATCCCGATCATTTGATCGATCAGTAGGCTAACAGAAGTGGAAGGATAAAAGTAGGATCGATTCTCCGCAGGTAATGTACTGGACCAGTCATTTCGGGCAGTGACGTCAATGTAGGCCATATTGTTTATACCGATGGTGGCCATCCCGTAAATGCTATTTATACCGCGCTGATATCAAGAGTTACCAAAACTCAGCGCTTCAGATTTGATATTATTTATGGTAAATACATTGGGCACTATTAAACCTGCACCTGGTATGGCAGATGTACTGGTTCCGGCTCCTTTGGAATAGAGCATATTTCCTCCACCGGAAGCAGACAAGGTAATAAAGTTCCAATCTTTGGAATAGGTAGCGAGCAAATCGATATTTCGCTCCAGGCCGTTACTGGTTGCAATCCCATAAGTCCCATTGTTTAGTTCTTTAGAATAACCACCGGGTGCAATCTTGGATTCTTGAGTTTGGTCGGATTTGTTGAGAGAGTAACGTGCCATCAACTCCCAGGAAGGGGTTATTTGCCAATTGACCGATACGTTTCCAAAGATGCGATATCGGTCGAAGCTGTTATTGACGTCATAGGCCAGGAAATATGGATTTTCGAACCCCTGTCCTGGTGTTAAGATAACATTCCCACTGCCATAGTCTCTCAAATCCAGGATGTTTGCATTCGGAGGTGTTTTGTAAGCCCACTCCAATGGATTGGCACCCCGGTTAGAGGCTGGTCTGTTATTGGCGTATGAATTTGTAAAATTAATATTGGTACTGATGGTTAGCTTTTTTTTCAGTGTCGAAGACGCGGCAAGACTAAGACTGTTTCGGTGCAGATCACTGTTAGGAACAATGCCGCTGTGTGTCATATTTGTAAACCCAAGACGGTAATTCAAATAAGGATTGCTATTTGAGATTGACGCTGAATTCGTTGTAGTTAAGGCATAATCATTTAGGAAATTTTTGACATTATTGGGGTAAGATCGTACTTCCGTGGGAACTCTTACGCCATTTGCATCTAAAGGGGAATCCCATTGCACAGCCCAGTACCCCTTGTCGTTTTCAATTCCTCCCGCGAATTCAGCAATTTCAATTTCAGGTAAAATGCCACTGCCTACTGCTTCGGGTGTATAAGAGAATGCGCCCAGATTAAAGCGAGACTGCGTGTTTAGAAATTGATAGGGCAAATCAAAAACCGTATTAGAAGATAGAGTGATTTTCATTGGCTGCCCTTCGATGGCCCTTTTGGTCGTGATCAGTACGACTCCATTTCCTGCCCGGGTCCCATATAATGCTGCTGCGCTTGGTCCTTTTAGAATTGATATATCTTCAATGTCATTGGGATTGAGGTCGGCGATTGCGTTTCCATAGTCCACCCGGTTGTCCCCACCAAATCCGCCCACGTTATTGATCGAACTTGAGATCGGTACGCCGTCTATGACAAATAGTGGTTGATTATCCGTACTCAGGGAGGTTGCCCCCCGAATCACCATATTTACGGAAGAACCCGCACCTCCAGTGTTAGCTATGCTCACCCCCGCAACTTTCCCAGCCAGTGCGCTCAACACGTTTTCCTGGGCCACCCGTTGCACATTTTCTCCGGAAATTCTCTCTACAGAGTATCCCAGCGATTTTTCTTCCCGCTTAATTCCCAATGCCGTTACGACCACTTCATCCAGCGCAGAAGCACTTTCTTCCA